>CAZSSV010000013.1:16590-19408 GCA_964609425.1 uncultured Isosphaeraceae bacterium
GCTGGACCTGCCATGGCTCGAGCAGACCGGGCACCGGGATGTACCGCTTGTGCAGCCGCCCGGACAGCAGCCGGTCAACCACCACGGCCTGAATGCCGATTCGATCACTCAAGCGGGCTCCGAGGCGTGTGGGGTCGTCGGCGATGGCGGGGTCCAGGAAAAGCCGCCACCCCCGTGTCGTTGTCGCAAGCAGGCGACCACGCCGATCCAGGAGGTCGCCGCGACGGACCAGTGGGACGGACCGCCCCCCGCCAGCGCCGCCCTGGGCGAACTGGGGTGGGGGGGCGAACTGCAGGTACGCAACACGGGCAGGAATCACAAGCAACGCGGCCGTTGCGGCGATCGCCATGAAGGTGGACCACGAGGCGATCCGCCGTGACTGCGTGGCGTGGGCGGGTCCGAGTTCGGTCACGGTTCTGGCTCCGCTCGTTGGCCCTCATCCGGCGTGGTGGCAGGTGCCCACGCCTGGCCTTCCGTGGACGGCAGGCGAGGCGGGGCGACGAGTGCTGCAACATCGGCCCGTGCCCGCCAGAGGTCGGCCCGGGTGGTGTCGAGTTGTCGTCGCAGATCGCTCATGTTGTGGACCAACGCGATCCGCTGCTGGCGAAGTGCGAGCAGCCACAGGCCGCAGATGGCAGCAACGGCGATGATGGCCAGGCAGCGCGTTCTCATCTCGCAGCGTGCAGGTCCGGGACGGTCCCCCCGACAGCCGGGTACCGCAGCGACTGTCCGACCTTCAGGGCGTCGGGGCTGCTCAGGCGGTCGGCGTTGAGTGTGAGCAGCGCATCGGTGTGCCGGGCGGAGCCCATGAGTGTCTGCGCGAGTTCGGACAGGGTGTCGCCCGGCTGTACGACGTACTCATCAAAGCTGCCCGGCCCAGACGGTTGCCGGGGCGCCGGCTCGGATTCTTGCGGCGGGGCAGGTGCGGGGGCACGTGGAGGGGCGGTCGGGGAGGTGCCCGTCAGCACGCCGCGATCGGGAATGATCAGCCGCTGGCCGGGTAGGAGCGCATTGGGGTTCGGAAGTCTGTTGTGCGCACCGATCGCCTGGGCGAGCGAGACGTCGCCGTAGTAGGCCGCGGAGATCGAGGACAGCGAGTCGCCGGCTGCGACGGTATGCACCGGGTCGGCCATGCCCGCCGCTGCCGGGAGGCTCGGGAGCGCGTGGTCCGGCCGAGGCGCCGACACCAGGACCTGGAACTCAATGGAGCCGGACGCTGCAGGCTCCAGTGGATCGTCGGCGACCAGGCTGCCGGGCGCCCCCCGGGCCAACTCGGCCAGGTGGTCTGAAACGAGAATGCCGACGACCAGTACCAGCGCTAAACCGATGATGATCGCGAACTTGTTTTCCTGGGTCATCGCCACGCATCCATGCGAAGGGGACTCTCTCTCGATCCGATCGGCCGAGCCGCATCCTTGCGGCACGAAGATCACTGGGTTGTCGACCGGATGACCCGAAGCCGAGCCGATCGGCTCCGCGGGTTCCGGTCTGTTTCGTCGGCGCTCGCCCGGCACGGGCCGGAGGAGAGATCGACGGCGAGCCCTTCTCGGACGAGCGCCGCGAAGCTCGTCTTGACCGGTCGGTCTTCCAGGCTGTGAAAGGCGATGACGCCAATCCTCGCACCTGGAGCCAGCCAGGACGTGTCGCCCGTCCGAAGTGCCCGCTCCAGCCGATCCAGCAGGGTCTGCACCGCTGCAAGTTCGTCGTTGACCGCGATCCGAAGCGCCTGAAAGGTGCGGGTCGCGGGGTGCTGGCGCGAGCTATGGGCACGAGCGCCGTACGCTTCACGGATCAGTTCCGCGAGAAGCCCCGTGGTGTCGATCGGCCGTTGCTCGCGTTCTGATGCAACTTTTCGGGCGATCCTGCCGGCCAGAGGCTCTTCGCCGTGCCGACGAATCACATCGGCCAACTCCCGTTCGGGAAGTGCGGCGATGAGCGAGGCGGCCGTCACTGGGCCTGTGGGGTCGAGCCGCATGTCCAACGGGCCGTCATTCAGGAAGGAAAACCCGCGCGCGGGGTCGTCCACCTGATTGGATGAGAATCCCAGATCAGCGATGACGACGTTGGCCGCCAGACCGGCGGCCTTCAATGCTTCCGGGGCTCGGACGAAGTTGCCGGCGCTGGTGTGATGCGTGACGCCTGCGGCTTCAAGCCGTTCTGTCGCGAATGCACGATTCGCCTGGTCCAGGTCGAGACCGACCACCGTGATGTGCTCGGCGAAGGTCCCCAGCGCCATCGCGTGTCCGCCCCGGCCGAGGGTGCAGTCCAGGACGACATCGCCGGCTTCGGGCTTGAGGAGTTCGCATGCCTCAGCAAGGAGCACCGGCTCGTGTCCAACGGGGTCGCTGCTCACATGCCCAGCAAGAGTCGCTCGGGCGACTCAATGCACTCCTTGACGTGCACGAGAAAGCCGACGGCTTCTCCGCCATCGACAATCCGGTGGTCGTACGACACGGCGAGATACATCATGGGGCGAAGGGCGATGCTGCCGGCGTTGTCAGGATCCTCGACGGCTCGCTTCGTGATTCGGTGCAGCCCGAGGATGCCGGATTGGGGGGGGTTCAGGATGGGAGTGGACATCATCGATCCGTACACGCCGCCATTGCTGATCGTGAACGTTCCGCCGGTCATGTCTTCGAGACCCAGGCGGCCCGCTCTCGCCGCTGCTGCCAACGTGCTGATCGCTCCCTCGATCTCGGCAAAGCTCAGTCGATCGGCGTTGCGAACCACCGGAACTACCAGCCCTCGATCGGTGCCGACCGCCACGGAGAGGTCAACGTAGTCGTGGTACTCAATCTCATCGCCATCGATCCACGCA
>CAZSSV010000014.1:0-19352 GCA_964609425.1 uncultured Isosphaeraceae bacterium
CTCCGCCCGACGCCCGAATCATCGCGGCCATACGCTCGTCCGGCGTCGCCTTTGCCTTGCAGTGCGGGCAAATCTTCCGAACGAGCCGTTGCGCAAGCACCCCGCGCAACGTGGCCGCGACGAGATACGGCTCCACACCGAGATTGACCAGACGCGTCACGGCACTGGGCGCGTCATTGGTGTGGAGCGTCGAAAAGACAAGGTGCCCAGTCAGCGCTGCCTGCGTCACGATGGCTGCCGTTTCGCTGTCGCGGACTTCGCCCACCATCAGGATGTCGGGGTCCTGACGCAGCATCGACCGCAATGCGCCGGCGAACGTGAATCCGGCCTTGACGTTGACCTGCGCCTGATTGACGCCCGGAATCCGAGCTTCAACGGGGTCTTCGATGGTCGACACGTTCTTGTCGTCCGAATTGACTTCGGACAGTACCGAATACAGTGTGGTCGATTTTCCCGAGCCGGTCGGACCTGTGACAAGCACGACGCCGTTCGGGTGCGAGACAATATCGCGCCACGCCTCCAGGGTTCGCGGCCCAAAGCCGAGTTGGTCCAGAGACAAGCGACAATTCCTGCTGTCGATGATTCGGATGACGACCTTCTCGCCAGACTTGCCCGGCATCGTCGACACACGCAAATCGATCGGACGCCCTTCCATCATCACGTTGAAGTCGCCATCCTGCGGAACGCGGCGCTCGGAGATGTCCAGGTTGGACATGATCTTGATTCGGCTTGCGATGGCGGCGTGCATGCGATGCGGCGGCGAGAGCTTCTCGTAGAGGCGTCCGTCCACGCGGTACCGAACTCGCAGTCCCTGGTCTTCGGGCTCGATATGGATGTCGGAGGCGCCCTCCTGAACCGCGGTGAAGATGATGTAGTTCACGAGTTTGACGACCGGGCCGTGACCAGCCACCTCTTCGAGGTCTGCAAGCTCCGTCGCCTCACGCTCGATGACCGAGAAGTCCTCCTCGGCGATGTCCTCGTAGATGTCGTCGATGACAAAGACGTTGGCAGCAGGTAGCCACGATCGGATGGCGTTCTCGATCTCGGTCCGTGTCGCAGCGACGACCTGCACATCGTGGCCACTGATCCGCGCCATCTCCTCGGCCAGGAAGAGATTGCTCGGTTCGATGACCGCAACGGTCAGAACGCCACGAACCAGGAACAGCGGCAGCACGCGGTGCTCTTCGATGAACGCCCGACTGAGCAACTCGATCACAGCCGGGTCGGCCGTCTTGGCGACGCTGCTCACAAACGGCACGCCATAGCTCTCGGCAAGCGAACGAACCACATCTTCCTCGGTCGCCAGTTCGAGTCGCTGAATGACCTCGCCCAGCAGATGCTGGTGTCCATGGTCGGCCTGCCACGTCAGGGCACGCTCCAGATCCGCTTCGGAGATCACACCACGCTGAACGAGTAATTGCCCAAGCGGGACATCGGTCGCCAGATCCGTCGTCAAGTCACACTGCCACTTCTCAATCATGCCGCCTGCCCTCGCGAAAGCGATCTGGCCGCCGCCTCAAGCGTTTCGTGGACGGCCATTCGTCGATCGACCCGCGTGACGTGCATGGCCGCAGCGGTCTGTCCGCCACCGCGAACGATTCGAACCTGGCCTCCGAGACGCTGCACGGACTCATGAAGCCAGAGCAGTGCTTCCAGACCGGCGGAGTCGATGCGTTCCAACTTTCGAAGGTCGAGAATCAAACGGGCTCCGCCCTCAAGCCGGTCTTCGCAGCGGCGGCGAACAACATCAACGTCCGCGGCGAGCAACTCACCTTCCAGAGAGAGCACGGTGCCACTTCGATGGTCTTCCCACTGCATTTTCATGCCGCGTCCTCCAAAGCCGGCGGCATGTCATGCCCACGGTGGTCCTCGATGAGTTGAGCCCACTCGGAAAAGTCCAGCGAGAGGAAGTGTGGAACGAGCGACGGATCGAACTGGGTTCCTGCCGCCTTGGCAATGACCGCCAGCACGTCGTCCTTGGCCATCGCAGCCCTGTAGGTTCGGCTGGAGCACATGGCATCAAAGGCGTCGGCGAGCGCAATCAGCCGCGCCGGAAGCGGAATGTCCGCGCCCGAGAGGCCGGCCGGATACCCGCCACCGTCCCACCGCTCGTGGTGGTGCCGCACGCCATCCAGAATGTCGTCGAAGTCGGGGATGTCCTTGAGAATGTGCCACCCGATGTCGGGGTGCCTTCGCACCTCATCGTATTCAAGCTCGGTCAAACGACCCTGCTTGCACAGCACCGACTCACGCACGCCAATCTTGCCCACATCGTGGACGAGACCGGCAATGTGCATTCGCTGCACGGTCGGGCCGTCAACGCCAGCGGCCTGAGCGAGTTGCCGCGTCAGGAGCGCCACGCGTCGTGAGTGACCGCAGGTGTATCGATCCTTGGCGTCAATCGACGACGTGATGGCCTCGAGCATGCCGAGGAACATCGAGTTCATGTCGTCGAACAGGCCCGCGTTCTCCAGATGAATCGCAATGTGAGCCGACGCAGCAGCGAGCAGTTTGATGTCCACCGAAGATGGTGACACATCGGGCCCCTGCTTGTCTCCCGCCACCAGAAGACCGAACACGCGACCGTCCCGACCAATCGGATGAGCGATGCCTGCCGTGCCGAGTGCATCGAGATCCGGGTCATCGCCGGCGACCGATCCAGCCATGACCGGACCGTTCAGTTCACCGCGAGCGGCAATCGACGCGAGCATGGTGCGCAGCGTCGATCGATCTCTCGGCGCATCGCCCGACACGATGAGACGACCTTCACCGGTCCCCTCTCGGTCGATGTACGCAGCGACCCACTGATACGGAAGCGTCTGAAGCAACTCCTGGCACGCCTGCGCGGCGAACCGATGCGGTCGAGCCTCGACCCGCATCTTGTCTGTGATCGAATACAGAAGGTTGATCTCTTCCCATGTTTCGGCCAGTTCCCGGCCGACCTGCTCGAGTGTCTGCTCGCGACCGTCCCGAGCCTGTCGATCAATCCAGAGCCGGGAGAACATTGCAGCGAGTCTGGGCACTTCGCCCTCTGAGGGCATGCCGAGCCGTCGAAGTCGCTCCCTGCACACGCGGGCGTCGAAACTGATGGCCTGGCACATGGCGGAGAGTTGCTCACTCTTGAGCAACCCCCGTGTCGGAATGCCGAGCAGAACCCAGCCAACGCACGCCCTTCGGTCACGTACAGGAACCGGCGCGCACCAGAGACCGGGCACCAATTCCGTCGGAGATGGCGTCACTTGTGACTTCCAAGTGGCAGCAACTTCCGCGAGCGCGCGGCGGACAATCGCCGGTGTTCGAACCAGCTCAGTCAACCAGTCGCCACGCCCCTTTCCGTGCTGGGAGGTGAGCGTGCCTTCCAGGTCGCACGACATCAGCACAAGACCGATCTCCCGAAGCATGGCTTCGAGATCGTCACAGTGCGTCCTGACGGCCGTTTCTGCCAGGCTACTCATGCCGCACGTTCCGTGAGTTCGGCGCCAGTCCCGAGGACACGATGAACGCGTTCCAGGATGGTGCGAGGACTGAAGGGCTTGCTGATGACATCGCGAACGTTTGCGAGGCCCGCAGCTTCGTCACCAAGGCTGTATCCACGAGCCGTCAGGATGATGACGGGGATGTCGGCCGTCGCGGCCTGCCCGCAGAGGTGCCTGCACAACTCCAGCCCGTTGACGTAGGGCATCTGCAGATCGGTGATGATCAAGTCCGGCTGCAAGGCGGCGACCTGATGCTGTGCATCTTCACCATCGACAGCCGTGTCCACGATGAACCCGCTGTTACGGAGTTTCAGAGAGAGGACGTGCAAGATGTGGGACTCGTCATCCACGACGAGAATGCGTCGAGACATGCAGAAGACTCCTCAGGCCGCCACTCGGGCGGCCACACGACCCATCGGAATGGAGAACCAGAACCGGGCTCCCATTCCCAGCGTGGACTCCAGGCCAATCTGGCCTCGATGTACGGTCTCAATGATGTGTCGGCAGAGATTCAGGCCAAGGCCAGTCCCCTTCGCGACACGCTTGTAATTCTCGACGCGGAAGAACTTCTCAAACACATGGTCAGCGTCTCTGGCGGAGATGCCCAGACCTGTATCCGAAACCGCGACATGCACGCTCCGCGTCAGGGTGTCGGAGTCGACGGTGACCGTCACACGCCCACCCTCAGGGGTGTACTTGACAGCGTTTGACAGCAGGTTGATGACCACCTGCTGCAGCATGTCCGCATCACCCTGAACGATGGTGCCGACCGGAGCAACCTCCGTGTGCACATCGATCTGCTTGACGCGGGCTTGAGGCTCAATCGTCTGGACAGCTCGGTCCACCAGTTCCTCGATGTCGACCGCCGCGCGATCGACTTCGATGATGCCCGCTTCGATTCGGCTGATGTTGAGCATGTTGTCCACCAGACGGGAAAGCCGCTCCGTCTCGGACTGAATGATTCCGTAGAACTCCTGACGTGCCTGCTCGTCCGAAGCCTCACCGTCTACAAGCATCTCAACGTATGCCCGCATGGAAGACAGTGGCGTGCGGAGTTCGTGGCTGGCCTTCGAGACAAACTCGCTCTTCATCTGCGAGATTTCCTGCTCTCGGGTCAGATCATGCAGCACGGTGACCACAGCCGTCGTGCGGCCAGATTTGTCCACTGCGCACGCAGAGACGACCTCGCACGCAGCCGAGCCTTCTCGGAGCGTCAACTCACCGCGACTGGGATCGGTATCTGCCCCCGCCTCAAGCGTTCCCGAGATGATGCGGCGAAGGCCCGGGTCCGACACAACCTCCGTCAGCGGGCGACCGACTGCAGCCTTGACCTCGAAACCCAACAGGCTCGCTGCGGCGTGATTGGTGAAAACCACCTCGAGCAGGGTGTTGCAGACCAATACGGCCTCGTCCATGACGTCGAGCACGGCTTCTCCCTGCAATCGGCCCGCCTCGGCGACGTGCGCGCGAATCTCAAGGTCTCGCTGGCGTGTTCGCCACGCAGCTTCGGCCTGCTGATGCCGCACCTGATGCTCTGCAATGGCAGCCAGGACTGGCCGAATCCATCGAGGGCCCACACCGCGTCCAGCGGTCCTGCCTTCGGAGAGTTCGGCTTTGACACCCCGAAGCGCTCGGGCCATGGCCATCCCGGCGCACGTGCCGATCACGCCGATGCCAATGGCTGCGCCGGCAACCGCCACCCACGGGTCCGCTGTGAACCCGGCCTGCTCCCAGCCAAACATGGCTGCGAGTCCGGCTCCGAGCGCGAACACGCCGAGCAGGGCTCCTCCCAATATGGATCGAATCACGGTCTGCATGCCGACCTCACGTCGGCCAGGGGCGCGGTCCGTCAGGGACCGTGGGTGCCGTACACCCCTGACACGGCCCGTGCATCGACCTGATCAGCAGACCACTTGACGGCAAGCGCTCGAGCTTTGTCACTTCCGTCAGAATCTCCCCGGCGCATCCGGACCCCAGCGAGCACGGCCCAAGCTTCAGGCCGATCTGGGTACTCGGAGGCCAGGGCCTCCAGTTTCTCGGACGCTGCCGAATCGTCACCCCGACCCTTGTCTGCCACCCCTTCAAAGAGCCTCGCCTCGTAGATGAAGGTGCCGGTGCCCTTGAGCCTGGAGGCCGCCAGCGACACGGATGACCAGTCCCCAATGTCCCAACCCAGGAGGCCCAGATCACGCCACCTCGTACCGTCTCCGGGCTCGGCCAGGCAGAGATCCCGCAGCCTGGTGCGGGCCGCCTTTGACCGGCCCAAGGCCATGAGCGCGCGAATCTCCATCCACTGATCGGCTGGTGTGGGTTCGGACTGGGCCCGGCGAATGTCATCGATCGCTTCGAGACACCCGGTCCAGTCTCCTGCCGCGAAGCTCATGCGGGCCATGTCGTGGGCCATCCCGACATCCATGGGCTCCAGGAGCCGCGCAGACTCACAGTGGCGTACTGCACTTTCCGGATCGTCTCCGAGCATCGCAATCTGAGACAGCAGATGCTGGAGCCCAGCGTGATGCTCAAAGTGGTCCATGCGTGCCTCGATGCGAGCGCGTGCCTCATCAAGGCGGCCACAGGCAACGAGCGCCTCTGCGCATGCCAGCGCGTACTGTGGGCGTGTCGGGTCCAATTCACAGGCACGCGTGAAGTGCGCGGCCGCGTCATCGTCGTCGGACCATCGCTCGTACAGCACACCCAGGTAGTACTCGCTCTCGCAGGATTCCGGATCGAGTTCGATCGCATACTCAAACATCCCCTTGGCGGCGTCCAATCGGTGCTGCTCAAGAAGAATGCGGCCCATCAACACATGCCAGGCAGGCTGATCTGGATACCGCTCAATGGCCTCGGCAAGCAACGTGCGCGCCTGCTCGAGTTGGCCAGTCTCGAATGCACTCTTGGCTTGTTCGTGCACCATCCGGGCATTGACCGCGTCCATGCGGGAGTACGCCTGCTGACGCATCTCTTTGCCGACTTTCGAGGGCCCGCCACATCCACTGAACACCAGCACCCCGGCCACCCAAAGCACCGTTCGCACCTTCATGGACGGACTCCTCCGCCCCAGGCGATCAGCAGGAGATCCTCCGCCGGTTCAATGACCAACCCGTCTCGCATGGCAGGATCAAGCGCACTGATCGGCTGCACCGCGGGCTGAGCCTCCTGGTCAAAGTGCTCTTGGACAGGCTCGGGATCGAGCCGGCCCGCCGGCACCTCGTCCAACTCCCGCATGAGCAATCTGCGGGACATGTCACGTTCCCAGTGGGCGGAGTGCTCACCGGTCATCTGGTTTCGCAACCGGTGCATCTCGGGTTGGATTGCATTCTGCCGAAGCGACGCGTTGGCGTAGAAGAGCGCGAGATCCAATTCGCCATTGCGATAGGCCACGAGGGCGTCTCGGTTGTAGTTGGCAGTGACCTGGTCCCTGCTCCAAGGAAGGAGCCCGCTGCGAACACCGACGCGAACCGCGTCGATCACTTCAAGGCTCTCCTGACCCAACTCGTACAACTGTTCATCCTTCACGATGCGTGGCGTCAGAAGGAAGATGATCTCAACGCGTTCAATCTCGTCGTCCTGTCCCTGGAACATGGGCCCTGCGATGGGTATGTCGCCGAGAATCGGCACCTGCTTGCGCGTGATCGTGCTCTTCTCCTGGAAGAACCCACCGAGCACGATCGTCTCGCCATCTCGGACTCGAACGTTGGTCGTGATGTTGTTCGAGGTCTTGTCCTGCACCGTCACTGGCTGCCCATTCAGGCCGTTGACCAGATGCTGCGTCGCATCGGAGAGGCTTGGGTTGAGTTCCATTCGAATCATCCCGTCGGGCGCGATGAATGGGCGGAACGCCAACTCGATTCCAGTCGGAATGAACTCCTGCGTTTGCGTCGTAGATGTCTCCGTCTGCGTCGTCGTGAGGTATCCCACGTCGCGGCCGACGTGAATCTTCGCCCGCTGACGATTGAGGCAGAGAACTTTTGGCCTGGCCAGCACGCTCGTGTCTGTGACGTCATCAAGCACGCTCAGGAAGATCGAAAATGGGTCCTTGATGATTCCGAGGCTGAACGTGCTGTTGTCGGGCGAGCCACCATTGTGCCCAGACCCTGCGATCGCGTTGTTCGTGGGCGTCTGGCCGTTGTAAAGATTATTCACCGCCGACAGCGGGCTCACTGGGTCGATCAAGCCCCCGCCCGACATGAGATCGGTGAAGTTCAAGCTTGTCACAAACGAAAAGTCCACGCCGAAAGCATTCTGTTCCTTGACAGTCGCCAGAAGGATGGCTGTTTCGACCTGAACTTGGGTCGGTGCCACGTCGAGTTGCTTGAGCATCGCACTGATGTCGTCAAGATTGGACTCGAAATCTGTCACAACCAGCCGCGCCGAGAATGCCCAGGAGTCGGAGCCTCCTGAGTCGATCGATGTCGAGAATCCGTCCGTCACATCTCCAAGTGGAACGACCGTGCCTGCCTCACTGAGCAGCGGCTGGACAATCTCCTGGCCGTCGCTCGCCGAGAGGTAGAAGAGTTCGTACACACGGCTCGACTTTGTACGCCGCGCCTCCATCACCTGCTCAACGTGCTCGCGGGGATGCACATAGATGAAGTTGCCTTCCTCGATGGACGCGCAGTCCGCAACTTCCAGGACTGCCTGCAGGGCCTCCTCGAAGGTGACGTCATACAGGTTGACACTCACCGTCGCCGTGACATCCCGCCCTGCGAGAATGTTTCGGTGCGAGACCTCAGAGAGCATTTCCAGAATCTGCGTCAGATCGATGTCCCGCGCGTTCAGATTGAAGGTCCCGTAGTCGGTCGCGGCGACGTCGACCGTCGCGGCGTCAGACGCCGGCGCCTCCACGGCCCCTGCCGCATCGTTATCGGAAGGAGGTGGGGCCTGGGGCGCCGCCACCGCAACTCCGGACCACACCAGTACTGCCAGAATCTGCGTGCGCATCGAGGGTCGATATCGGTCCATTCAACACCATGCCTTCGCTCGCCCCCTTATCGGTCCCAGTTTCCTAGTCCATTCGCAGCAGGTATCGGGCATCAAGACGGCCAAGTACGACGGTCTTGGGGCGAATCTCAAGAAGTTCGAAGATGACCCCCTCCGAACCGGACACACGATCGCCGATTCGCCTGGTGGTCCCGTCAATGACGGCGATGGCAGGCGGCATGGACGCCTCCAGCCGCATGGCGGCGATCGACGCTCGAGGGTCGGGCATTCCCGCGTGGCCTGCGGCTGCCGCCACCGTCGACTCCGGCGCCGGTTCCGGGTAGGCGCCGGCGTCGATTGCGAACGGGTCGCGGCTCGGCCGGTCCGGGAGGACCACGGTGATGGGAGGTTGGTCGCCCGGCTCGCCCGCCTCGTCCGCCGCATCAGCGACAAGGACTGCTGGATCCGCCAGGGCTGTGCTCGGAATGCGCTTGATGGCAATCAGACGGGTCCAGAACAGCAGCGCCACCGCCATCAGCGTGCAGAGAATCGCAAATCGCCGGCGATCCGCCGTCAGGCGTACGCCAAACCGTCGCAGTGTCAGGACCATGGAGTTCATGGTGAAGTCTCCTCATATCCCGGTGGCGCGTACACAACATCGAGTGACACGGTGGCGTGCAGCGGCTGGGAGTCGCCGGGCACCGGTTTGTCTCGGTCGAGCATTGAGACTTCCAGACCAGACACACGCAACAGTCGTGGAAGTCCTTCCGCACGCTCGATCACCGACCACACAGACGCGAAGTCGGCATCAACTTCAATCTGAACCGGAAGCACCTGAAACCGATTCGCTTCGGACGCCGGCCGATCGATCACCGTGAACGTCTGGTCACGCACAACGTGTCCGTCGACTTCCAGAGCCAACGCCTGCATCAGCCCTGCAACGTCCGCCGTCGGAGGCACGGGTCTGCACTCGGCATCCTGACGGTCCCGGGCTGCGGCGAGCCTGCTCGTCTCGGACTCCAGCGCACGCTGAGCGTTGGACAAACCGCCGACCTTGCGATTCAGATCTTCGATTCTCGCCACGCGCTCATCGGCCTTCGCCCAATCGGGAAGCGTGGACTGCCATGTGAGCAGGCCGGCAGCGACCAATGTTCCGACAACTGCACAACGCTCGACTCGCCGACCATTCATGGGCTCGCCTCCTCCGCCTTCGCCATCGAGTCGCCCACCTCGACCTCGCCGGGCCTGCGCACGACAAACTTCCGATCGAGTGGCACGCCAAACAGAATGCTGAATCCCCGAGCAGGCCGCCCTCGAACGGTCCGGGACCGGCTCGCTTCGAGTCGAACGTCTTCGAACGGTGACTGACCTGCAAGGCGTCTGGCGAGCATCGCAACATCCTCGTCGGTCGCTGCGAAGCCTTCGATCGTTCCGAGCAGCCTGCGAGGGCTCGCCCCTGCGGCGCCGAGCCGGCGGCCGTCGTCGTAGGCAATGGACAATGATTCAAGCGTGCCGCCACCCGGAAGCGACGCCACGATCCCGGCAACCAAGGAAGTGACCGGCATCGGCAATGCCACCGCGTGATAGTCGGCCATCGCGGCTTCGATCGCCAGAGCGGCCTGCTCACACGCTGCGGCCTGCGACTCGAGCTCGAGGCTCTGGCTGGCCATCGCCTCCAGACGCACAAGTTCGCTCGACGCGGACTCTGCTCGGATGTGCGCCCACGTTGCAGCGCCGCCAGTCACTCCGGCGATCATCAGGCAGATGCCGATCGCGCGGCGCACCCGCTGGCCGGCTTCGGCGCGCGTGCGAACTTCCGTGGGCATGAGATCGATGTCCCGGCCCATCATGCCGCCCGCCTTCCGGTCACTCGCCGTGGCTCGATGCCTCTGAGGCTCAGGCCCGCTGCTGCAGCCCATGCACCAACCGGGCCAGCTCGACCCGGAAGCACGTCACAGAGCCCCTCAGAGAGGGTGGACACGCTGTCGGCGCCGTCATCGAGATTCACATCGATCCGACACGCCCCGTGCACCATGTCCTTGAGCCCGGGTTCGGATGCGTCAGCGCCGCTGAGCACCAGGCATTCGGGCCGATCGCCTCGAACAGACACGCTGTAGTGCCGCAGACAGAGCATGGCTTCCCGCGCCAACTCGGCCATCACGGGGCGAACCGCCTCACCAACCGCCCCGTCGGTCGCCGGCTCGAGTTGCGTTCCGCCTTCGAGCCTCGCTGCCCGCAGGTCGCGCGCCCCTTCCTGATCCAGATCCAACTGTTCTGCTACACGCTCATCAAAGTGTCGCCCACCGACAGACACCGGCTTGCAGAACGCGAGGCTTTGGCCGCGAAGCACCATGAGCATGGACCCGCTTGAGCCCACATCGAGCAGAGCCCGAACGCGGCCTCCGTCCGCCTCTCGGCGGAGCCGACGGCTGAAGAGTCGAGCCACACCGGTGAACCCCGTCTCCACCGCGACAGGCCGGAACCCTGCGTTCAACACGGCATCGAGCCGGGCGTCGAGGCTGCTTCGGTTGACGGCGATGACCAGCACCTCCTGCCGATCACTACCAGAACCCATGGTTTGAATCCAATCACACTGGAGGGCGTCCCGGTCGACACCGAACCGCTCCGAGGCCTCCCAGGCCACGGCTTCGTCGAGTTCGCAATCGGGCATCGCGGGCATACGAACGACCTGCATCCAAACATCGCTCCGCGGCACTGCGACCACACACTTGCGGCCAATGAAGCCTCCCGTGATGAAAGCAGACCGCAGCGACTCGGCCAGTTCGCCGCTCATCTCCGGCTCGTTCGGTGCTGGAACCGTCGCCGCACCCATCACCTTCAGCCCCGCGCGGTGTTCGCGCACCTGGAGCATGTGAATGTCGCGGTCTTCAAACGCGATTCCGACATGACCGGTTGTGGCACGAAGGCGATTTGTGATGAAGTTCACTGCATGGTCTCCGGTCATGGCACACGGGACACGACGACGCGGCCGGTCACCGGTGCGACATCCACTTTCCAGCTATCCATGCCGTCCGACAGGGTCACCGACGCCGCTCCGGCACCGAGACCTGGTGCCGACACCGTGCCGCCCAGTTGGTCAAATGTGAGGTCACGGCCGCCCTCGGCCGTCGTGACGTCCGAAATGGCGACACTGGAGAACCGCTCGTCGGCCGGGAAGTCGACGATGAAGTCATCCCCCCCACGTCTGGTGCGCCACACATCTTCGACGAAGTCGGCCGTCTCCTCGTCAAACGCATCCGAGAATGTGGCGTCGGTCACCTGGTACAGACACCAACCACGACCGTCGGTGAAGAAGTGCAACCGCCGATAGCCCTGCCCCGCAACGGCATCACACTGCGCCCACGCGATGTCGGCGACCAACTGCCGTGCTGCAGCCTGCAACTCCGTGTCTCCGCGATCGGAAAGATGCGGCACGAGCAGCACGGCGGCGATGGCCAGTACCACCAGGGTGACGATGGCCTCGACCAGGGTGTAAGCCCTGCGAAACGGATTGACAGGAGGGCGGGTCACGAAGCGGGCTTCTCCTGACTGGGCGGCCGGGCCGCTTTGAGTTCGGCGCGGACACCCTTGAGTTCGGTCCTGATGTCCTTGAGGAGCGACACCATCTCTCGCCGCTGCTCAAAGGCCACGGTGGATGTCGATCCGACCCCACGCGGCGTGGTCGACCCCTGAGCGGCGGCCGTGGTGGCCATCAGGGGCGGTCCATCGACCAGCCGGACCCAGAGGTCGGCCGTCAACAGGCACGCCGTCAGCGTGAGCATGATCGAGATGTACGTATCACGGTTCATGGGCTTCATGGGTATCGCCTCCTTGCTGTCCCACTGGTGGGCCATCGGCGTCGCCGGAGGGGGGTCTGGAGTCGAACCGGGAGACCGAGGGAAGATCGCTGGCGGCGACGCTCGTTTCGCCCACACAGGGCGGAAAACCGAGATCCGGGCATCGGTCCCCTCCGACCGATGCCCGGCATCTCAAAGAAGCGTCTGTTCAGGCCCTGGCAGGCCTGGCACGGTTCACCAGCCTTCAACCACGGTGGTATCCGCGGCGTCGACGGCGCCGTCGCTGTTGATGTCATACGAGTGGCCCGCAGCGAGCGTCAGCGTGAGGTCGCCACTCGCCCCGTTGTACACCTCGGTGAAGTTCGCGGGCCAGGTCGGCGCTGCTCGCAGATAATCAGCGCCAGTGAGGTCTGTCCAGTCAACGCCGCCACCACTCGCGGCCGGGTACGAGCCCTGCTGAGAGCGGTACAACTCGATCTGGCTCCGCATGGTCTGCAGCTGGGTTCGAGCGCTGCTGATGCTGGCGTCGTCGGCTGCATTGGTGAACTGCGGAATGATGATCGCGGCCAGAATGCCGAGAATCACCACGACGATCAGAATCTCGATGAGGGTGAAACCGCGGGCCGCGGCACGACGAATGCGACGGGTCATTTTCGAAGAGCTCCCTACCGGGCTGGTCCGACCAACCCACGCGGTCGTCGGGATACACCGGGCTGTTGTCTGGGTCCACCCTCACAATCGACCGCCCACCTGCCCCGCTTCACCGAGGTCCGGGACTTGAGACATTTCGAAGTTCCAATTGCGTCCACGCGACCCCTCCAAACCGCAGAGGCCGCCCAAGACACCGCGGCGATCCAGCGTGCAGTGGTAGAATCAACCCCCTCGGCGGGTCAGACGACAGGAGTCCCACGGTGGTACACATCAAACCCTTTGACGCTTTCCGCCCCCCGGCACCGCAGGCGCCACGGGTATCGTCACCTCCATACGACGTCATCACCACATGCGAGGCCAAGTCGCTCGCTGAAGGCAACCCGAGTTCGTTCCTGCACGTCATTCGCCCGGAAATCAACCTTCCAGAAGGCACCGACCCGCACAGCGACGAGGTCTACACGGCAGCGCGTGCCGGCCTTGACCGTCTCATCCAAGACGGCACGCTCAGGCGCGACCCCGAGGCCGGCATCTATCTGTACCGCCAAGTCTGGAAGGGTCGCAGCCAGACCGGAATCGTCTGCTGCTGCCACGTCGATGACTACCGCAACAACGTCATTCGCAAGCACGAGAAGACGCGTCAGGACAAGGAGGACGACCGGACTCGACACCTCCTCTCGCTCGACGCCCATGCCGGACCCGTCTTTCTGGCCTATCGGGACGACGAGTCGCTGCAAGCCAGGATGGCCGAAGACATGTCGCACCGGCCGTGGTGCCACTTCATCACACCGGACGGCGTCACACACACGGTGTGGGACGTGTCGTGCCCGGCCCTGTATGTGACATTGCTGTCGGACATTCCGAACGCCTATGTCGCCGACGGACATCACCGCAGCGCCAGCGCCGATCGGGCCGCAGCAGACCTTGCGGCTCGCAATGCAAGCCATACCGGAACCGAAGAGTACAACTGGTTTCTTGCCGTGCTCTTTCAGGCCGGCGAGTTGAATGTGCTGCCCTACAACCGAGTCGTCCGCGACCTCAATGGCCTGACGGACGAAGAGTTTCTCGAAGCGCTTGAACGATGTGGCGAGCTGGTCGAGACCGACCAGCCCCAACCGGACCGGCCCTGCACATTCGGTGTACACGTCGGCGGCCGATGGTGGATGCTCGCCATTGACGAAGGCACCGTGGACTGGTCCGACTCCATCGCCTCTCTGGACGTCTCGATCCTCCAGGACCGGGTACTCGCGCCGATTCTCGGTATCGGCGATCCACGAACAGACGATCGCATCGACTTCGTCGGCGGCATTCGAGGCATGGCTGAACTCGAATCCCGTTCCGGTCACGGCGGCGCGGCGTTCGCGCTACACCCCACGAGCATGGATCAACTACTCACGGTGTCGGACGACGGCAAGTGCATGCCGCCCAAGTCGACCTGGTTTGAACCCAAACTTCGCAGCGGCCTGTTCGTGCACGCCATGGATTCTCAATGCCAGGAAGACGCGCGGGCACGCCAGGCTCAGGAGACGCCCTCATGAACCAGGCAGTTGCCACAAGTACCGACACGTGTCAGCGAGCGAGCACGACATCCATCCTCATTGCGGACACCTTCAGCGATCGCGGGACGGAGTCGCTTCGCTCGCTCGGATGTGAGGTACTGGTAGACCCATCACTCTCGGGCGACTCGCTCGTCAAGGCCGTGGCAGACCGCCAGCCCGATGCGCTCATCGTCAGAAGCACCAAGGTTCCCGAGGCCGTGTTCGAGGCGGCGATCAAACTGGGATTGGTCGTCCGAGCCGGCGCCGGCTACGACACCATCGACGTCGCCGCAGCATCTGCCCGCGGCATTCCCGTCGCCAACTGCCCCGGCATGAACGCGATCGCCGTCGCTGAACTTGCATGGGGGCTCATCCTGTCGTGTGACCGCCGCATTCCTGACCAGTGCGCCGACCTGCGTTCCGGAGTCTGGGCGAAGAAGACCTACGCCAAAGCCGCCGGTCTGTACGGTCAGACGCTCGGCATCGTCGGCCTCGGTCGGATCGGCGAGGAAGTCGCCGCCCGCGGAAAGGCGTTCGGAATGCGGGTGGTCGCCTGGAGCCGGCGTCTCACGGAGGAGGCGGCCGCAGCGCGTGGCCTGGAGTATTGCGAGGTGCTGCCTGATGTGCTGGCCATGTCCGACGTCGTATCCGTGCATGTCGCGTCGACACCGGATACCAGACACCTCGTCGACGCCGCTTTCCTCGACGCGATGAAGGACGGCGCCACGCTCATCAACACGACCCGCGGCGCGGTCATCGATGAAGCCGCGCTGGCCGCCGCAGTAGATCGCAAGGGAATTCGCGTTGGTCTGGACGTGTATGAGGGTGAACCCGGATCCGGAGACACCAGTTTCTCGAACGCACTGGTCGATCTGCCAGGCGTCTATGGAACGCACCATATCGGCGCCAGCACAAACCAGGCTCAGGAGGCCATCGCCGGCGAAGCCGCCCGGGTTCTGGAGACGTGGGTTCTGACGGGGGAAGTCCCGAACTGCGTCAACATCGCTTCGACGACGCCGGCATCAATCACACTGACCATTCGGCACCTCAATAGGCCGGGCGTGCTGGCTCACGTCTTCGAAGTCCTCGGTCGCAGCGGACAGAACATCGAAGAGATGGAGAATGTGATCTACGAAGGCGGCCAGGCCGCCGTCGCCAGAATTCAGATCGACGGCGCGATCGATGACGCCGAGCTCGACCTGATCCGCACGCACGAGTTCATCCTCGCCGTCACCGCAGCCAACATTCGTCCTCGCTGACACACCTCTCCCGGAGTTCCCCATGACCACCGTCACAGCCGCCAGAACGACTCTGAATTTCTCTGCAGGCCCAGCGGTTCTGCCCGAATGTGTTCTCGAACAAGCGGCCGGTGACATCATGGATCTCGACGCCACTGGCATCGGTGTCCTCGAGCACAGCCACCGAGGCCCGGCGATCGACCGCGTCTTCGAGGAGGCCGTCGCCGATTGCCGCGCCCTTGCGGACATTCCGGAGGACTTTGACATTCTCTTCCTGCAGGGAGGGGCGTCGATGCAGTTCGCCATGGTGCCGATGAACTTCCTGCACGATGGCCGCACGGCCGACTATGTCGATACCGGCTCGTGGACCGCCAAGGCGATCAAGGACGCCGGCATGGTCGGAGCCGTCAACACCGCATGGAGCGGCAAGGGCGATGGCTACAGAACCCTGCCCTCCGCCGGCGACATCCTGTGGTCTGACAACGCAACGTACGGCTGGTACTGCACGAACAACACGATCTACGGCACAGCCTGGTCGGAGCCACCGGCGTGCGATGTACCACTGGTGGCAGACATGAGCAGCGACATCTTCAGCAGGCCGATCGACTGGGCTGGGCACGATCTCGTCTTCGCCGGCGCGCAGAAGAACATCGGGCCGGCCGGCGTCACGCTCGTCATCATTCGCCGATCCATGTTGGAGCATGCAAACATGGAACTTCCGGCAATGCTGCGGTACGGCATTCACGCCGATAAGGGGTCACGCTACAACACGCCTCCAGTCTTTGGCGTGTACTGCGCCGGGCTGGTCTTCAAGTGGATTCGATCTCTGGGGGGTCTCAAGGTCGTCGAAGCGATGAACACGCGGAAGGCTCAACTGATCTACACGGCCATCGACAACTCAGGCGGGTTCTACCGCGGGCACGCGGATCCCTCCTGCCGCAGCTTGATGAACATTCCATTTACGACGCCGAATGCCGAGTTGGATGCAGCCTTCATCGCCGAGGCTGCCGCTGAAGGCATGTCCACACTCAAGGGCCATCGAAGCGTCGGCGGAATACGCGCTTCGATCTACAACGCATTCCCCGAAGACGGTTGCCGCCGCCTCGCGGACTTCATGGCCGCGTTCGCCGCCGCCCGAGGTTGATCCCTCACTCCAGTTCGGAGACGACCTGAAGCAGACGGGGGACATAGCCCACCCCGAACAGTTTCGTGTGGTTCAGGAGATGGAACATCTGGCCCACTGCAATCCGCTCGTGCGCCCCATCAGCCGGTCCCATGGCTTCACGCCACGCACCGAAGAACGCTCGAGGAATGCCTCCGAACAACATCGACATGGCGATGTCCGCGTAGGGGTCACCATGCGTCGCGGCCGGGTCGAGCACGGCGACGGTCCCGTCGAGCATCACGTGCAGGTTGCCAGCCCAGAGGTCGCCATGGAGTAATGCCGACTTGGGCCGCGTCGGAATGCGGGCCGAGAGTGTGTTGATGACCGATTCGATGCGGGACGCCTGCCCCTTGTCGAGCGTTCGGGAATCAACGACATCCCTGAGAAGCGGCCGCAGTCTCCGCTCGGCCAGATGCTCGCACCAGTCTCGATCCCATCCACCCGCCAGGCAGGTGCCGCCGAGCCAAACCTCCTCGTCGCTTCCGTATCGATCAGTTCCTTCCATGGAGTGCATGCTGGCCAGCGCCCGGCCGGCACTCGCCCAATCCCCTGTGGACCCCTTCGGAAGATGCTCCATGACGAGCACCGCGCCTTCCTCGCGTTCGACGAGTCCTCGCAGGCTTGGAGTGCGCAGCGATTCGGCCGCGGCAATCGCAGCAAGTCCGCGGGCCTCGCACCGAAGCATACGTCTTCCGACACCGCCGGCCGCCACCTTGCAGACCACCCGATCGCCCGACTTCAACGCAACCAGCCTGACATCATGAATGCACCCCCCGGTGAGCGAGGATGCCGAGACGGGCTCGTCGAACCCGAGCGCGGCAAGCGCTTCGCGCACCATCGTCACGCCTGTAGACCGTGTTTCTCGATCAGGGACTCCAGCAGGCCTCGACACGCCTCGTCCAGCATCGCGACGACCCGGGTGAAGCCGTCCTCTCCTCCGTAGTACGGATCCGGCACATCCCCCTGGCCGAGCATGAGCTTCACATGGTCCGAACCACGCCCCAGAGCCTGGACGTCTCGGAGATTGTCGGCATCCATGCACACAACGTGGTCGAATCGCGTCAGATCTCCCGGTGTGATCTGGCGAGCACTTCCAGTCAACTGCACGCCAACTGCGGCAGCCGCCTCAGTCATACGTCCGTCCGGAGACTCCCCCGCGTGCCACGCGCCGGTACCGGCTGAATCGACTCTGAAGTGCTGCTGCACGCACGCACGCTCCGCGTGGTACCGAAACATCGCTTCTGCGGTGGGGCTTCGACAGATGTTCCCCATGCACACGAACAAAACTGAGACCTGCGGCGCATCGCTCATCGCGGTCGCTCCCTGGAAGCACGCACGCCCATCAGGCTCCCAACGACTGCCACAGCGCCAAAGACGCCGATGAAGACCAGATAGGTCACGAGCACCCGAATCGTCCCAGCAGTTGACAACGCCACCAGCGCCACGCCGATCATCGCCAGGACAACCTCAATCGCCCACATCCCCAACACCGCCTGCTTGACCGTTCCCAACCGCCGAAGCAGGATGTGGTGCAAGTGATCCGCGTCTGGAGACGAGGCACTCAAGCCCTGAATCTTTCGGCGGAAGATGGCAAGCAACGTATCGACGATCGGGAGCCCGAACACGATGAGTCCTGCAAGCACAAAGTGCGTCTGCCCGAGTTCGCCCAGCGTCAGGATGATGACGACACACAGATATCCCAGGAGCAGGCTCCCGGCGTCACCCAGAAAGATCAACGCAGGATTGAAGTTGAACGCGAGGAAACCAACGCACGCTCCGATCAGCGCCAGGCAGAGGGCGATACGGGCCCCGGCGAGCGTCAACCCGTCGATTTCAGCCACACCGGGAGGAAGCGTGGCCTGAAGGTGAGCCAGGTCGGTCTCCGTCAGGTGCAAAGCGAGCAACAGGGAGATCACCAGCAACCCCCCACCGATGATGGCCGTTGTGCCGCTGAGCAGGCCGTCGAGCCCATCGATGAGATTGGACGCATTGCATCCCCCGAGCACCATCACCGCGACGATGCCGACACCGATCCACTCCGTGATGTCAATCGGAATGCCTCCGAAGATCGGAATCTCGAACCCGAGGTGGCTCGTCCCGATGAAGTACCCAAGGAAGGCTGCGGCCGTCTGGGTACCAATGCCGTACATCGACAAGCCCGCGGCTGCAATCAACTGGCCCACGATCTTGAGGCGCGGGTCCCACCCCCACACGTCGTCCCCGAACCCGGTCGCGACAATGGCCATCATCCCCAGGACAACGGTGATTGGAATCGGACGAAAGGCAAGTGGCGTGTCCAGGGTGTAACTCGTCGCAATGCCGGCCAGGACACCCAGAAACACCGCGAGACCGCCCAGGTAGGCGACCGGCCGACGGTGCAGCTTTCTCGCTTCATTCGGCCTGTCAACCACCCCCGTACCGATTGCCACGGCACGTACGATGGGCGTGGCGATCAGCGTCACGAGCCATGACACGACGAGCACTGGGACATACAGGGCGATCAGCGCCCAGACTCCCAGCTCACCAACCGCCGTGGCTGCGCCACTCACGAGCCGACCCCCTCGGCCGAC
>CAZSSV010000015.1:0-19339 GCA_964609425.1 uncultured Isosphaeraceae bacterium
CCTTGCGGGCGTCCACTCTCTCATTTAGGGTGGACCTAAAGAAGGGGGAAGGTCACTGGACACCCACCAATCTGGCCCGTTCTGGCCACTTTCATCCTGAGGCTGCAGTGCCATTGGGCCGCAGCGCTGCGAGTTCGCAGCGGGCAGGCGAAAGAGCAGCTCACCATCCGGGCCGACTTGACATTTCAGGATCGCGTCTTTTGGCCGGATTGGTGGGTGTCCAGTGCTTGCATCCAGTGCTTGCACACAGTGCTTGCACACCAGGTGGTGGGTGTCCAGCACTCCCCAGCATTCCATTCCCTACCCAATCGATCACGATGGAAGCGGTCGGAAGGGTGATGCAGGGGATGGGCCATGTCAGGCAGCATTGAGATCGAGGCAATCCCGGTCAATTCCGTGGGATTCCTGGATACAGTCCCGAAACTGACCGCAAGAGGGCGATCGCAGAGGAGGGCGGATCAATAGGCAAGGTTTTGGGTTGCCACACGACCCCCGGCGTGTCATCCTGAGCGTGATCCGCCTGCGTGTGTGGAGGACTGGGAGCGAGGTATGAGGGACGATGTCCGGCTGTTGATCTCTGCCGCGGCCATTCTTGTCATTGCTGCCGATACTGTTGCCGCCAATCGGCACGTTCCAGGGACCTACCCCACCATTCAGGCGGCAGTCGATGCGTCCAACAATTGGGACACCATCGTCATCGCTGCTGGAACGTATGCCCCGGGCGAGGTCGACCTGGGCATCATGCACCTTTCAATCAGAGGGGCGACTGTAGACGGCGCCCCTGCCACGATTCTCGACGGAGAGGGATCCAACCGCCTCTTCTCGATCGACGACGGATCAGATGGGCAGGTGATCGAGAACATTCACTTCGTCAATGGCTGGGGGGGCAAGGGTGCTGCAGTCAGGGTCTACGGGCCCGGTGGTATCGAATTCAACAACTGCATCTTCGAGAGCAACACTGCAACCGGCAAAGGTGGCGCGATCTACGCCGAAGGTGACGATTCGGTCGATGGGCAGTTGCGTCTCACAAACTGCGCGTTTGTTGACAACACTGGATTCATTGGCGGCGCCGTGTATGCCTGTACGACCTACTGGCCGACCGGATGGGCTGATGTCACAGTCACCGATTCAACATTTGACGGCAATACGGCGTCGACAGACGGCGGGGCCTTGTACCTGTATCGGAAAGTCGAAGGCCTGATCAACCAATCGACCTTCACGGGCAACTCGGCCAATGGAAGCAATGGCGGAGGCATTGCGACCGGCAGTTTGGCTGTGCTTGAAGTATCTCAATCCGAGTTCCATGGCAATGAGGCGCTTGAGAAGGGCGGCGCGATCTATGTGGCTGACACGGATGGCGAGTGGATCAGCATTGTGGAGTCGAGCTTTGTCTCGAACCAGGCAGGCAGCAACGGCGGCGCTCTTCGCGAAGATGCAGGACGCTTTGACATCGACGACAGCGCTTTCTGTGGCAATGAGCCGAACAACTTTGGTGGGTCCAACACATCGCAAAGCGGTGTCTGCTCGGTGAACAACTGCGACGACGCCGATGGCGACTACTGGGTCGACGCCTGTGAGGATTGCGACCTCGACCCCGACAAGATCGAACCTGGCGATTGTGGATGCGGCGTGGCCGATGTTGATTCGGACGGCGACGGCACGCTTGATTGCTTTGACAACTGCCCTGAGGACCCGAACAAGACGGAGCCCGGCGCGTGCGGCTGCGGCGTATCAGATGATGATTCGGACGGCGATGGCACGCTCGATTGCTTTGACAGCTGCCCAGATGATCCAGACAAGACGGAGCCGGGGCACTGCGGATGTGGCGTGGCGGATGATGGTAATGACGACGGCTGGTACGACTGTAATACGACCGACAACGGTGACGGTACGGCAACGTGGCAGGTGGATGTTGGCATGTCGCTGTCGACAGCCATGTCGCTGGCTTCGGCTGGCGACACGATTGCGCTGGCCGAAGGCATGCATGTGACTTCGACCACGCTCAATCCCAACGGACTGGACATCACGATGATCGGCGCCGTGGACTCGGCTGGTCTGCCTGCCTCGACCATCGACGCAGGGTTCACGCATCGCGTGCTGACCATTGACTCTGGCGAGAGTGCGTCGATGCGCTGTGAGAACATCATCTTCACCGGTGGCCGATGGGAATCGCAAGTCGGTGGTGGTGTGTTGATCTCAGGCGCAAGCCCGACCTTTGTCAACTGCTGGATTCACGATAACCGCACCAACCAGAGCGGAGGTGGTGTGTGCGTCCAGAGTGGCGCTGCGCCAACGTTCACTGATTGCCAGATCACGGACAACTGGTGCGGTTCCGGCGGTGGGCTGTACGTTACGGACGCAGCCGCAACCCTGACGGGGTGTGTGGTGAGTGGCAATGAGACGACGGGCAATGGCGGCGGTGTTCTGGTGGTGAACGGCTCTGCGGAATTCATCAACTGTGAGATTTCCAGCAACACGACAGGCGGGCCCGGTGGCGGCATGCGCGTGGTGACGGGCGCGACGGTTGTGCTCGATGACACGCTGATGCAGTCAAATGACGCTGCGCACTATGGCGGGGCCATTCACCTTGGGTCAGCGGACTGCGTGGTGAATGCGATGGACGCGATGCTCTGTGGGAACACGCCGGACAACCTCTACGGCGCTGACGTATGGGTCGACCTGGGTGGCAGTTGCCTTGCGGAGACATGTGACGACACCGATGGGGACAGCGTGCTTGATGATTGCGATGTGTGCCCTGGCGAAGATGATCTGCTCGACACGGACGGTGACAGCGTGGTGGATTGCCTCGATGTGTGTCCAGATGAAGACGATCTGAACGACAGTGATGCCGACGGCACGCCCGACTGTCTCGACGGCTGTCCGAACGATCCAGACAAGATCGACGCAGGTGTGTGCGGCTGTGGCATCGCCGACGACGACAGCGATGGCGATGGCACGCCCGACTGTCTCGACGGCTGTCCGGACGATCCAGACAAGACCGAGCCCGGTGTGTGCGGCTGTGGCATCGCCGACGATGACAGCGATGGTGATGGCACGCTCGACTGTCTCGACGGCTGTCCAGACGACCCAGACAAGATCGCGCCTGGTGTCTGCGGCTGCGGAGTGGCGGACGACGCCAACGGCAATGGATGGCCAGACTGCGATGAGCAGGACAATGGCAACGGCACGTCAACCTTCATCGTCGATGTTGGGGATGAGATTTCAACGGCAGTAGATGCCGCAGAAACTGGGGACACGGTGCTGCTGGCTGCGGGCGTGCACACCGATGTGGCTGTGTCGCTGCAGGGCAAGGCGATCACGCTTGCTGGCAGTGTTGACACTGACGGCTCACAGTTGTCAACCATCGATGCGGGCGGCGGCGGCAGGGTGCTGCGTTTTGAGTCTGGCGAAACCGGCGCAAGTGTTGTTCGCGATCTGATTCTGACTGGCGGCACCGCGTCCAATGGCGGTGGTGTGTTGATCAGCGGCGGGGCGACGCCAACGATCATCAACTGCCTGATTGCTGGAAACTCGGCACCTTCTGGCCGAGGTGGCGGTTTGTACGCCAATGCCTCCAGCCCAACGCTTCAGGGTTGTGTGATTGCGTCCAACAGTGCCAAATGGGGTGGCGGTGTGTGTGTCAGCGATGCGGCCTCGAGTGTTCTGATGGAACACTGTGATGTTGTGGACAATGAAGCTGGCCTGAGCGGCGGCGGCGTCGCCGCGCAGACCGGCTCGGTCTCGCTGGCCGAGTGCACACTGACGGGGAATGTGGCGTCCAACCTTGGTGGCGGGGTCAATATCGCTTCGGGCGGCGCCGCAGTGCTGAGCGACTGCCTGATTGATGGCAACACCGCCGGCACCAACGGCGGTGGCATCAACGTGCAGACCAGCAATGACGTTGTGACCATTGACGCGTGCACGATCTCGTCCAACTCGGCAGTTGTTGGCGGCGGCGTGTCCAACACTTCGGGCGAGGGATCCATTGCCATCTCAGACTCCTTGATCTGCGAGAACGTGGAAGACAATGTGTACGGCCAGTGGGACGACCTCGGCGGAAACTGCGAGTCGGACACGTGCAGTACTGGCGATTCGGATGGCGACGGCGTGCTGGATGTGTGCGATGTGTGCCCGGGCGGAGATGACGCACTTGACAGCGATGGCGACGGCACGCCCGATGCATGTGACGGGTGCCCCGATGATGCGAACGAGACGGAGCCGGGCGATTGTGGCTGCGGCGTCGCCGAGGACGACAGCGATGCTGACGGCACGCCTGACTGCGTCGACGGCTGCCCCGACGATCCGTACAAGATCGACCCGGGCGATTGTGGCTGCGGCGCCGCCGACACTGACAGCGATGCCGACGGCACGCCTGACTGCCTCGACGGCTGCCCTGACGATCCGAACAAGATTGAGGCCGGCGTATGCGGGTGCGGTGTAGTAGACGACTTGGGCGACAGCGATGGCGATAGCGTGCTGAACTGCCTTGATCGTTGTCCGGGCCAGGACGACTTGCTTGATACCGATGGCGACACCGTGGCGGACTGCCTTGATCTGTGTCCGGGCCAGGACGATTTGCTCGATACCGATGGCGACACGGTGGCTGACTGCCTCGATGTGTGTCCTGGTGAGGATGATCTGCTCGACCATGATGCCGACGGCACACCGGACTGTGTTGACGGCTGCCCAGGCGATCCAAACAAGACCGAGCCAGGCTTGTGTGGCTGTGGAGTCGCTGACGAAGACGCCGACGGCACCGGCTGGCCAGATTGTTTCGAGGAGTACCAGAGCGGTACGGGCACGTTTGTCAGGTATCTCCTCCCGGGCACTGAGTTGTCCTCAGCCATCGCCGTATCCCAGACTGGCGACACGGTGGTGCTGTTGGCCGGAACGCACGTCGGGGCGGGTGTTTCACTTGATGGGAAGGACATCACACTCAAGGGCGAGGTGTCTGATCAGGGCGACTTGCTGACGACGCTTCAGGGCGATGGGATGGTCTCCGTGCTGCGAGTCGAGTCGGGCGAGACGGATGCTGCGCGGATTGAGCAACTCATCATCACGGGCGGATCTACGTTCGAAGATGGTGGTGGCATCGTCATTCAAAACGATAGCGCCGTAACAGTTGTCAACTGTGAGATCGTCGCAAACTCGGCGCCGGCCGGCTCCGGGGGTGGCATTGCAGTCACTTCTGGGAGTGCCGCCAAGATGTATGGCTGCACCATCGCCGAGAACACCGCGTGGACGTATGGCGGTGGCGTGTCTGGGTTCCATTGCGACCGAGTGTGGCTTGAAGACTGCACGCTTCAGGGCAATGCCGTTTCTGGAGATGGAGGGGCCCTCCATGTGTTCGGCGAAGGTTCAATGGCCGGCCTGATCGGGTGCCAGGTTCTTGAGAACATTGCAGGAGACCGCGGGGGCGGCCTGTGCGTGGCAGAAGCAGGGTGGATGTTCGTCGACCACTGCGTGCTCACCGCCAACTCCGGCAAGCGAGGCGGGGGTGCCTCGGCCGCCGGTGCCAGCGCCCACCTCTATGTGTCGGGAAGCACCGTGTCGGAGAATCATAGTGATTGGTCGGGTGGAGGTATCGCTGTTGAGGACGGCGACCTTACGCTGGAAGTGTGCACAGTGGCCGGAAATGTTGCAGTTGATGACGGAGGCGGGCTGGACCTCAGCACGGATGGATTCGCTCATGTCTTCTTCAGTGTTCTCTCGGACAATATGGCTGGCGAGCAAGGCGGCGGCGTGAGCCTGCAACACGCATCGTCCATGGTCATGGTCGACAACAGCCTTGTTTCGGCCAATGGCGCAGGTGAAGGCGGTGGCCTCGCGAACATCGGTGATGCGGCGTTGGTGGACGTGTATGACACAAACATTTGTGAAAACACGCCAACCAACCTCTTGGGAGGTTGGAACTTGTGGGGCGATACCTGTGAGTCGGACGCTTGCGATGATGTAGACGGCGACGGCACACTCAACCAATGTGATGTCGACTGTGACGCGGAGCAGTCAGGCGGCCCGGACTGTGATGGCAACGGGCTCGATGACGCGTGTGACCCAGATCAGGATGGGGACGGCGTCCCCGACGGCTGTGATGACGACATCGATGGAGACGACATAGAGAACGCGTGTGATGCCGACTACACCGGGGGGACCGATTGTGATAGCAATGGTGTGGACGATGCGTGTGATGTCGATCAGGACGGCGACGGCACACCCGATGTGTGTGACGGGTGCCCGGACGATCCAAACAAGACGGACCCAGGAGCCTGCGGCTGCGGGATTGCTGATACTGACACAGATCTTGACGGCACCGCAGACTGCCTGGACAACTGTCCGGATGACCCCAATAAGGCTGAGCCGGGTGTGTGTGGCTGCGGTGTCGTTGATGACGCCAATGGCGATGGTTGGTACGACTGCGATCTTCAGGACAATGGCGACGGGACGAGCCCCTGGAGCGTCGATATCGATACCTCGCTGGCGCTGGCGCTCTCGTTGGCCACTTCGGGCGACGTCATAGCGCTTGCACAGGGCACGCACTCGGCAGCCAATCTCAACCCCCAGGGTGTGGATGTCGTCATGATTGGGGCGGTGGACGCAGATGGCCTGCCTGCGTCAACCATTGACGCCGGACAAGCGCATCGTGTCCTGACTGTAGAGTCGGGCGAGACATCGTTACTTCGGTTTGAAAGCATCATCTTTGCTTCGGGCATGGCCGCGTCGGAGAATGGCGGCGGTGTGCGCATCGATGGTGCCAGCCCGATCTTCAACAACTGCTGGATCACAAACTGCCAGACAAGTGTAAGCGGCGGCGGTGTGTATGTCGGTGGCGGTGGCTCGCCCACATTCAGCGACTGCCGATTCGTTGGCAATGTGGCGGGCTGGGGCGGCGGTCTGTTTATCAAGGAAGCCAGTGCATCGTTCACCAGATGTACCATCACAGAGAACACGTCGACCGGAAACTCCGGTGGCGTATCGGTGGTTGCGTCGGATGCTGTGTTCACTGACTGTGATGTGTACGCAAATGAAACCAGCGGAACCGGTGGTGGATTGCGACCAAACACAGGTGGTGCCATCGTGTTGGTGTCGACGTCCATTCACGACAACACCGCTGGCTCCAGCGGTGGCGGTATCTATGTGGGGTCCGGCGACTGCACCGTTGAAGCGAGCGGAACATCGCTGTGTGCAAACGTACCTGACAATGTTGCTGGCGGCAGCTGGACGGATCTTGGCGGCAGTTGTGATGCAGCGATGTGTGACGACACCGACGCGGACGGTGTGCTTGATGGGTGCGATGTCTGTCCCGGCGAGGACGACGGCGGTGATGCGGATGGCGACGGGGTCGTTGACTGTCTGGACGGGTGCCCGGACGATCCCAACAAGACGGACCCAGAGGCATGCGGCTGCGGAGTTGCTGAAACCGACACAGATGTGGATGGAACACCAGACTGCGTGGACGGGTGCCCGGACGATCCCAACAAGACAGACCCAGGGGCCTGCGGATGCGGGGTGCTTGATGACGCCGATGGCGACGGCTGGCCCGACTGCCAGCAGCAGGACAACGGCGATGGCACCCAGACCCACCGCGTGGAGGTCGGCGATTCCATTGCGACCGCCATCGGCGTGGCGGTGGACGGTGACATTGTCCAACTCGCTGCCGGTGTGCATGGAGAGGGTGGCCTGAACTTGGGTGGCAAGGCCATCACCGTTGCCGGCGAGGTCGATCTGGACGGCACGCTCCTGACAACGATCGATGCGAGTGGTGCCGAGCGTGTGCTCCTGCTGACAGCGGGCGAGCCTGCGGAGACGATCGTGCGAGACCTTGTGCTTGATGGCGGCTGGGCCGGCTCAAGCGGTGGCGGCGGCGTGCTCATCAGCGGCGGCGGCAGTCCAAGCCTTGTCAACTGCCACATCACCGGATGTCTGGCCGCAGACGGTCGAGGCGGCGGCGTGTACGTGAGCGGTGCCAGCCCCACGATTGTGGACTGCACGATTGAAGACAATGAAGCGAAGTGGGGTGGCGGCCTGGCGATTCAAAGTGAGGGATCTGCTGTCACGATGACGAACTGCGTGCTCCGGGACAACGCCGTGTCAAAGAACGGTGGCGGCGTTTTCGTGGCCAGCAATGCGGGGATCACCATGGAAGGGTGCAACGTAGAGGCCAATGCTGCGGGCAAGCACGGGGGTGGCGTGCACATCGGACTCGGAAGCACGGCGTCGATCAGTGGTTGTGCATTGGAGTCGAACACGGCCACGAACAACGGTGGCGGCCTCAACGTGCAGGACAGTGGGTCGTACGCCTCTGTGGACGGGTGCATCATCCGGTTCAACAGCGCGTCTGCGGGCGGCGGAGTGTCCAACACCTCTGACCAGGCGGTCGATATCAGTGAGTCGACGATCTGCTCGAATGCTCCCACGAATCTCTATGGTGCGTGGGTCAACGTTGGCGGCAACTGTGACCTGGACACCTGCGATGAGAATGATCTTGATGGCGATGGAAGCCCCGACGCGTGCGATGACGACATCGACGGCGATGGATATGCCAATGACGTGGACTGGGCACCGTACGATGCCTCGGAGTGGAACGACCACGACGGCGACGGCACCGGCGACAACGCCGATCCCGACGACGACAACGATGGCATCGACGATGTCATCGACAACTGTCCTTGGGACGCAAATGAACTGCAGGCGGACTGTGACGAGGACGGTGTGGGCGACGTATGCGAGCTCCTCGACGGAACGCAGGTGGACGAGGACGGAAACGGAGTCCCCGACGATTGCCAAACCGAGCCGTGCTCGCCGGACATGGACGGCACGGGCGTGGTGGACATCGAAGACTTGCTGCTGTTCATGGCTGCGTGGGGCACGGAGGATGCCGACCTCAACGGCGATGGCACGCCCGACATCAACGATTTGCTGGTGCTCATGGGCATGTGGGGGGCGTGCCCATGATGGAGCGAATAGGGCCTGGTGTGGGGTTGTGATGGGCTCCTGTTCATGGCCGCTGCCCTTTGGCCGCTGCCAGAGTTGGACCTCGGTCGAGCGAATGCTGGGCCTCTGACGCCGAAGTGTCCTCGCCAGATGCCACTTGGCCTGAAACGCGTCTGGGTGTGTCGGGGTCATTGAATCGGTGTGGACGGAGGCATGAGTCACCGTTGCTTCAACATCGACTGCGACGACGTGAAACCAGTTGCGGCTCGAACGCGTTGCGGAAGGGCGTGGGTCGATGATGCAGGCAATCACCAAAGGAAGGTTTGCGGCGATGGCGTCCACGCTCTCATTGAGGGTGGACCTAAAGAAGGGGTAAGGTCAAAGAGGATCTCCCTCGGTCGATTCACCCGCAATCCCATGAGACTGGGGCCCCGTACTGGTGGACGTATGAGCCCGACAATCGATTGCTTTACCTTCAGTACAACGCGGTTCAGACCCACGACGACTATCCCTTTGAAGACATGGTCGATTCGTTTCTCGACAGGATCGATCAGGGCGGGGTCGATGTCGTTGTCGTCGATGTTCGATACAACGGTGGGGGAAACAACGGGCTCATCGGACCTCTTGATCGGGGGCTCACCGCGCGGGCTCGACGTGGTGACCTTGGCCGCCTCTATGTTCTGGTCAGCGGCAGGACTTTTTCATCGGGGGTTGATGTAGGCGTTCGTCTCCGGGACAACGCTAGCGCGACGGTTGTCGGAACGCCAACGGGAGGAATGCCCAATTCATTTGGCAACAGTGTCTCGTTCATCCTCCCCAACTCGAAAACCAAGGGAAGTTGTTCGAGTGGATACTTCCGGCTAGTTGATGGTGAACCTTCAACGCTGGATCCCCATGTGCACATTGATCGGTCGTGGGCCGATTACAGCAACGGACGAGATACGGCGATGGAATGGGTGCGTGCGCAGGGAAACGAGCGAATAACAACACCCCCGTGAATACGGAGCTGCTGTGGGGTGGTGGGTTGTGGTGGTGGTTACGGGCAGGGGCCCCAGGCGGAGATGACGAGCAGGATGTCATTGGTGTCCACGATGCCGTCGGGGCGGATTTGAGGACATCCACCAACAAGGAACGAAATGGCGACACCCACCAAACGGGGGAGATGCGAGACATCGACCAAAAGATTCCCACTTGAGGGCCCCAAGACGGCGGTTTTGGCGTGTTGGTGGGTGTCACCATATCCCCTGTCACCATATCCCCTGCCCATGTCCCCTGGCGGTTTTGGCGTGTTGGTGGGTGTCCAGTGGCTACCGTGTTCGGAAGCTCATGCGTGTGTGATGGCCTTGCCAATAGCAACACCCCCGTGAATACGGAGGTGTTGTGGGGTGGTGGGTTGTGGTGGGGACGAGTGTTGGACACCCACCAAGTCTCGCCGCCAGGCACGCTTCACCAAGGCGCGGTTTCGCAGCACCGGTACCAAACGGCATGATGGCGAGACCCGGCGAGTGGGCCCATGAACAAATCCTGATCCAAACGGAGTGCAAGAAAGAGGCTGGATTTCGGTCTCTGTTTGGGAGATGACTCTGATGAAGCGTAAGCGGTTTACGGACGAGCAGATCACACATGCTTTGCGGCAGGCCGAAGGTGACATGCCGGTCGTGGAGGTCTGCCGAAAGATGCAGATCAGCGAGGGGGACGTTTTACTGGTGGAAGAAGAAGTTCGAGGGGCTTGGCATCGCTGAAGTCCGTCGTCTGAAACGTCTCGAAGATGAGAATCGCAACTCAAGCGTCTTGTTGCGGACCTGAGCCTGGACATGGCGATGCTCCAGGACGCTTTGGAAAAGTTTGTTGACACCAACGGAGCAGCGTTCGCTGGTGTCAAAGACTCAAATAGCGTGGGCGGTCAGTGAACGGCGCGTGTGCTGTGTGTTCCGCGCGCCGCGCGCGTCGGTTCGTGACAAGAGCCAGGCGGATGACCAGGCTTCATGGCGCCGGCGAATCCGTGAGATCGCCTTGTCGCGAATCAGTTGGGGCTATCCGCGTGTCTGGGTACAGCTTGGGCGTGAAGGCATGCTCGTGAATCGAAAGCGCGTGTACCGGCTGTATCGAGAGGAAGGCCTGTGTATGAAGCGAAAGAGGCCACGGCGACACCGATCCACTTCGCCGCGCATTCCACCGCCGATATCGAGGGCTCGAAATGAAGGTTGGTCGATGGACTTCATGGCCGATGAGTTGTGCGATGGCCGTAGATTCCGGCTGCTGACGATCGTGGATGACTTGACTCGTGAGCGTCTGGCGATAGAAGTCAAGAAGAGCCTGACGGGGAAGGATGTGTCCCGGACGCTCGAGGAGATTGGCGTGCATCGTGGACTTCCCGATCGCATTCGGGTGGACAACGGTACGGAGTTCACGAGCAAAGTCCTGGATCAATGGGCGTACTCACGCAGTGTCAGTCTGGAATTCAGTCGACGCGGAAAGCCCACTGACAATGGACTCATTGAGGCTTTCAATGGCCGCCTTCGTGCCGAGTGCCTCAATGAGAACTGGTTCTTGTCAATGGAAGACGCGCGGTCCAAGGTCGAGTCGTGGCGTCAGCACTGCAATGGGGATCGCCCCCACAGCGCCTTAGGGGTATCTGGCCCCTGAGGAGTTCGCTGCTTCAAAGAGCCAGTTGGAACCGACCGGATGAGCTCGAAACCTTGCTCACAGTTTGGACTCGAAATGGGTACAGGCGCACAACGCCCGAGACGATCGCTCGGACTGGACTGGAGTTAGGGGGAAAGGTCAGGGTAAGGTTAGTCTCACCTGGGGACTCGTGGCTGACCGAGACGCCGGTGTAGTCGATCTCCCCGCTCACCACAGCAGTCAGAAGGCACAGCGCAAGCGAGCCGACAGTACAACGCGTTGGATTCGTCCGTTCTCCTCCGGCTCTGAGAACACCAAACGACATGGTGTTGACCAAGAGCCAAAGTCGCCACGCTCGTCGGCGCAGGAGGAGCGGACCCGGTGGAAGTACAGGAATGGCCTCATGGAGAGGTGTCTGGCAGGACCGCTGCGGCCATCTGCTCGTCACGAGAGGGACAGTGGGCAGCGTTTGGTCTCCGCTCGATGGGCAAAGGCCGCCCTCCCCCATCCGACTCCTGGGCGTCCCTCACCGCACGAGCGGTGGCGTATGACGAGAGACGTCGTCCAATGGGCGGCCAAGCGCCGTCGCCGTCCCTACCGAGCCTTCCTCATGACTGCCTCCGATGGCTGCGACGACCGATCTCGGCGCCATGCCACGGAGCATGCCGCAGATGGCGTGGACATCCCATGCAGGCTCGGGCGCGCCGCCGGCGAGTTGGTCCGCGCACGCCGTCTCCGGGGTCAGTGCCAGCACGCCATCGGGATCGCCTGCTCGTTGTGCTGCGCCAAGATCCACGATCGTCGGCCACCCATCGGACGAAATCAGCACGTTGCTGCTCTTGAGATCACCGTGCACGATGTTCAGCGTATGCAATGCCGCCACCGCGTCACACACACGGGCAAAGACCGAAGCGATCTCACCTGGCGTTCGACCCTTGATGATCTCCTCCGCCGTATGCCTCTTCCGTTCCATTGACTGAACCTCCTCAAAAGCGCCCGAGACGATCACTCGGACTGGATTGAGGGGGAAAGGTCACCGCTGTAGGTGCAGTACAGAGGCGAACGCCCGAGTTGACCGGCAAATGAAGGCGACACGAACATATCGTCTGCTTGCCCAAATCTGATGGCTGCATCAGACCTGGCACGGTATAGTTGACGCCTGTGATTGCACGCCTGCTCACCATCCTGTTGCTTGTCTGCTATCCGGTTCCCGCGGCAATCGGCCACTGCGCACCCCCTGCGGAGGCCATGACCTGCTGCGAAAGCAGTGGCTGCGCCTGCGGCGTTTGCCAGTGCAGTTCGTCTGATGAAGCGCCCGCCCCAACTGAAGCACCGGCAGCCTCCATCTCGCTCGAACTCTCACCGACCGTTCCGGCGACGATGGTGACGCTTCCCGCGCTGCGGATGTGCGAGCATACCATCCTGCCTCGGGCCCACCGCCCCATCATCCCAAGCAACAATCGCAAGCAGGCGTTGCTCGGCCGCTGGACCACCTGACCTCGTGACCCCATAGGAATTCTGCGCGCGGACTGCACCTTTCAGTTCGCATTCCTGTCGTCATGAGGGCCACAACAATGAATCACTTGATCCGCCGCATAGGCTGCGGTGCGGTGCTCACACTGCTTGGTAGCGGGTGCAGCAGCCCACTTGATGGGCCTGCACGTGCGCAGTCGGGTGAGCCAACACTTGCGTACCTTGGCATGCCGCTTCCATCACAGCCCGAGGTCTCGCAGGGGCCTGAGGCGGCCGAGTTACCGCACCTCTCCGAGGACGCCTCACTACGCGCATGCCTGACCTATGCCGCCTGGTCGTCACCCACCCTTGAAGCAGCGTTTCATCGGTGGCGAGCGGCCCTTGCGCGGGTGCCTCAGGTGTCCTCACTTCCAGACCCGAAGCTGACGTACGGCTATTTCATCGAGTCGATTCAAACGCGTACAGGACCCATGGAGCAACAACTCGCGCTCTCGCAGTCGTTCCCCTGGTGGGGTCTGCTGGACGCTCAGGCCGATGCCGCCACGCATGCTGCCGCATCGCGATGGCACGAGTACGAGCATGCCCGGCTGGAACTTTTCAGCCGGGTCACGCAGGCATGGACGGCCGCGGTTGATCTCGAGCGTGAAATCGAACTCACTCAAGCCAGCCTGCAACTCCTCGCTGAATCGGAGTCCATTGCTCGCACCGCCTACGAGGCAGATCGCATGCCGCACGACACACTGCTTCGCCTGCAGGTCGAACTTGGCAAGCTCGAGGATCGAATCGCGCGGCTCCACAGCATGGATCAGCCACGGCGTGCGGCCCTCAATGCCGCAATTGGGCGTCCGCCGCACGCACCGCTACTGCTCCCGGCCACGATGCTCACGCCAACATTGGACATCACCATTGAGGAAGCTCGGGCAGCACTCGAGCAGAACCATCCAAAGCTCAAAGCCATAGACGCCACGATCACCCAGCACCAATCGGCCGCAAAGGCGGCACAACTCGCTGGCCTTCCGAGGTGGACGATCGGCGTCACTGGAACGATGGTTGGCGATGCGCTTGACCCGACGACGCCGCAGAGCGGAGCAGACCCACTACTCGCAACGGTGGGCCTCACCTTGCCGATCTGGCGCGACAAATATGAAGGCGCAGAACTCGAAGCCCATGCCCGTCGCCTGGAAGCGGCCGCAAACCGCGCCGCACAGCTCGACTCGATGCATGCCGAACTGACCGAAGCCGTCTTTCAATATGAAGAGTCAATCGCCCGGATCGAGCGGTACACCAAGGCCCTTCTCCCTCGCGCCGAAGACGCCGTGGCCGTGTCCATACAGGCGCTCGCCTCTGGAACAGGATCTGCCACAGACGTTCTTGACGCGGTGCGGACTCTTCTTGAACTTCAACGGACCCTTGACAAGAGCCGCGCCGAAGCAGTCAACAGCGAAGCCAGGGTCGCACGACTTGTCGGTGGCAGCCCGGAGATCTCACCATGACCCACAAGACATGGCCAGCGGTCGCATTCTTCTTTCTCGCCGCCATTGCGATCGCCTTTCTCGCAGGCCGCTGCGGGCACCGCCCACCAGAGGAGCCGGCTGCAGAGGTGGTGATCGAAGGCGCCACACCACTCACGTATACCTGCTCAATGCACCCCGCAGTCCGCACTCCAGACAAGGATGCCAAGTGCCCCATCTGCTTCATGGATCTGATTCCAATTGACCCGAGCAGCGAGGGGCTTTCTGAAACCGCCATTCTGCTCGAGACCGCCGCTGTGAAACGAGCAGAGATTGACACGACGATGGCCATTCGACGGAACCCCGTGAAAACGGTCAACCTTGTCGGCACAATTGAGGCCGATGAGACGCGCGCTGCCACCATCACTGCCTGGTTTCCGGGACGCATCGAGGAACTGATGGTCGATTTCACCGGAGCCACCGTGACGGAAGGACAACCCGTCGCCAAGCTCTATAGCCCTGAACTCCTTGCTGCGCAAGGTGAGTTGCAGCAAGCCGCGCGGAGCGCCGCGCGTGTGAGCGGCGACTCCATCGTCGCGCAGACTGCCAGAGCGACGCTCGATTCTGCCCGCCGCAAAATGGCCCGATGGGGACTCACCGAGGCCCAGATCGATGACCTGCAGATCGCCGAGTCGCCATCGGATGTCATCACGATTACCTCCCCCATCGACGGCATCGTGGTCGAACGGCTCGTGGATTCGGGCGAGTATGTCCATGTTGGACAGCCACTGCTGCAGATTGACGACCTCGATGAAGTGTGGGCACAACTCGCGGCGCATGAATCCGAGCTGCCGCTACTGAGTGTTGGCCAGTCGGTTGAGTTGACAACTGACGCGCTCCCCGGCGATCAGTTTGGCGGAACCATCGACTTCATCGACCCAGTTCTGAATCCGCGCATGCGGACCGCCAACGTGCGTGTCTCCCTCGACAACTCCAATGGCCTGTTCAGACCTGGCATGTTCACCCAAGGCCGTGTCAGCGTCGCCATTGGCGACATGGCCAAGCCACCCATCGTGATTCCTGCGTCGGCCATACTCATCACCGGACGCAGAGCCGTGGTGTATGTCCAGATTCCGGGCGAGAAGCCCACATTCGAAGGGCGTGAAGTGCAGTTGGGCCCCCGAAGCGATGAGGGCTACATCGTGCTCGAGGGCATCGATGCTGGGGAATCGGTCGTGACCGCCGGTGCATTCAAGATCGACTCCGAACTTCAGATCAAAGCCAAGCCAAGCATGATGAGCCTCGAGAACAACAGCACAGAGATGCGAATCGCCGTTCCCGAGGCCTTTATTGAGTCGCTCAACCCGCTCTTCGGGGCGTACTTTCAAGCCCAGGAAGCGCTCGCGGCGGATCAGTTCGTGAACTTCAGGGACGCCGCCGGTGATGTCGACTTTGCGATTGAACTCGCCGAAGCCGCACCGCTTCGAGGCAAAGCCCGAGACGCTTGGAACACCTACTCACACGCGATGGCAAAGAGTGCATCGGAAGCGGCGAGCGCAACAGACATTGCCACAGCTCGGGTGCTGTTCGAGGACATGTCCAAAGCCATCTTGCAACTGGAGTACGCCTTTGGCCATGGAAGCGGACAGTCCTTCGAGATGTATTGCCCGATGGCCTTTGATTTCAAAGGTGCCGCATGGCTGCAACGAAAGGACCTGCTCGCTAACCCATACTTTGGGGCGGAGATGCTGCGATGCGGCACAACCGAAGCAATCTTCGAGCCAAATCGAGGAGACTCGAAGTGACCAGCGGGCCAATCCACACGCTTATTGGCGCTTGCCTGAGGCATCGAACGGTCGTTGCGATTCTTCTGGCGGTCGTGACCTGCTGGGGCATCCTCGTTGCACCATTTGATTGGGACCTCGATGGAATCCCGCGTGACCCCGTACCGGTCGACGCCATCCCCGATATTGGCGAGAACCAGCAGATTGTGTTCACGCAATGGCCAGGTCGAAGCCCTCAGGACATTGATGATCAGGTCACCTACCCACTGGTCAGCACCCTGCTTGGGCTTCCAGGAGTCAAGGCCGTCCGCAGTTTCTCGATCTTTGGCTTCTCGACGATCTACGTGATCTTCGAGGACGACATCGACTTCTACTGGGGCCGCTCCCGCATCCTTGAGAAACTCAACAGCCTCCCTGCCGGCACACTTCCAAATGAAGTCTCACCTTCACTCGGCCCCGACGCGACTGCCCTCGGCCAAGTGTACATGTACACGCTCGAAGGCCGTGACGAACAGGGCCAACCTACCGGCGGTTGGAATCTGCACGAACTCCGTTCGATCCAAGACTACACCGTCCGCTACGCCCTGACCGGCGTTGAAGGCGTTGCTGAGGTGGCATCGATTGGCGGCTATGTGAAGGAGTACCAGGTCGACGTCAACCCTGATCGGCTTCGCCACTATGGAGTGACACTGCAAGATGTGCTGCGCGCCGTCAAAGGGAGTAATCTCGACGTCAGCGCAGGCCTTGTTGAACTCAACAACGCAGAGTATGTCGTGCGCGGGCTTGGCTACCTCGAGGGGGTCGAGGATCTCGAGCATACCGTGGTCGACTCCAGAGACGGCATCCCGATTCTGCTCGGCGAAGTAGCCACCATTGAGATCGGACCCGCCACTCGCCGAGGGGCGCTCGATCGAGATGGCGCCGAAGCGGTCGGAGGAATCGTCGCAGGACGCTACGGCGAAAACCCCATGGCTGTGATCGATGCAGTCAAAGCGCGCATCACCGAGATTGCCCCGGGACTTCCCACGAAAACCCTTGATGACGGCACCATCAGCCGCGTCACGGTCGTCCCGTTTTATGACCGCGGAGGTTTGATTCAGGAGACGCTCCACACACTCGACAGCGCCATCATCCAGCAGATACTCGTGACCATGCTCGTCGTCTTGCTGATGGTGTTGCACCTGCGCAGCAGCATTCTGATCTCATCCATGCTGCCCTTCGCGGTGCTCATGACCTTCGTGGCCATGAAACACTTCCATGTTGACGCCAACATCGTGTCCCTCAGCGGTATTGCAATTGCAGTCGGCACCATTGTCGACATGGGTATTGTGCTCGTCGAAAACATCCTTCGGCACATCGAGAAGTCCCCTGAGGCTCCACGGCGTGAAGTGATTCAGCGAGCATCCTCTGAGGTCGGCGGCGCCGTCCTGACGGCAGGGCTCACGACCATCGTCGGGTTCCTGCCCGTCTTCGCCATGACCGGCGCTGAGGGCAAACTGTTTACGCCGCTTGCCTGGACAAAGACGTTCGCGATTGCTGCGTCGATCATCCTGGCGCTCACCGTCTTGCCACCGATAGCACACGTGCTCTTTGGCAATCGAGCACCGAAGCGAGATCGAAGCGTCAAGGCGATGCAACCCACCATCACTACAGCTGCAGCCGTTACGGTGCTCCTCCTGCTTACCTGGCTCTGGCAGCCACTGGGCCCAGGTCGCCCGATCGCCAACTTCACCCTCGTTGCCGCAGTCATTGGATCGCTGCTGCTGCTGTTTCGAGCATTTCTCATCGGGTATCCCCGCATGCTCGCCGCTGCGCTGCGGCACAAAATAGTCGCCCTGCTGCCCGCTGCGTGTGTCTTGCTTCTCGGCACGACTGCCTGGATCGGCTTTGACACTGTGTTTGGCTTCCTGCCTCGATTCGTCCGAGCATCGTCACCCGTCACCGCTGTCGCGCATGCCTTTCCCGGGCTCGGCCGCGAGTTCATGCCCGCACTCGACGAGGGATCCTTCCTGTACATGCCAACGACAATGCCGCACGCGTCGGTCGGTGAAACGATGGACGTGTTGCAAAAGCTCGACCTCGCCATGCTGACTGTCCCTGAAGTCACGACGGTGACGGGGAAGATTGGCCGCGCCGAGACCGCGCTGGACCCAGCGCCGCTGAGCATGGTCGAAACAATCATTGAATACAGCCCCGAGTATCGCTACGACGAAGATGGAACCGCCCACCGGCTCTGGAGAGATCACATCAAGAGTCCCCAGGACATCTGGGACGCGGTGGTGGAAGCTGCGCAGCTTCCCGGCACCACTTCAGCTCCAAAGTTGCAGCCCATCGAAACTCGCATTGTCATGTTGCAGTCCGGGTTCCGCGCTCCAATGGGTATCAAAGTACAAGGGCCGGATCTGCAGAGCATTGAGCGATTCTCACTGGAACTTGAGCGAGTGCTCAAGGGCACACCCGGCATTCGCGAAGACACCGTGTTTGCTGATCGAGTTGTCGGGAAGCCATACCTCGAGATTGATCTTGATCGCACCAGACTTTCGAGGTACGGCATGCGCATCACGGATGTGCAGGAAGTCATTGAGACGGCCATTGGCGGGCAACCGGTCACTCGCACCATCGAAGGACGTGAGCGGTATGGAGTACGCGTGCGATACCAGCGAGAGTTGCGAGACTCGCTCGAAGCACTTGAAGAACTCATGGTGTTCTCCCCAGGCGGGGCCCACGTGCCGCTTCGGGAGCTCGCCGAGATCACGTATCGACGCGGCCCGCAGGCCATCAAAGGCGAAGATGGATTCCTCGTCGCGTATGTCATTTTCGACCGCGATCCAAGCCTCAGCGAAGTTGGCGCCGTCGAGATTGCAGCGGAATCGGTGCAGGCTGCAATCGACAGGAATGACATCACCGTGCCACCGGGCGTCAACTATCAGTTTGCCGGCTCATATGAAAACCAAGTCAGAGCGACCAAACGACTCTCGATCGTCATCCCTCTAGCCCTCGCACTGATCTTCATGCTGTTGCACCTGCAATTCAAAAACATGCTGGTGTCACTGATGGTGTTCGCGGGCGTGTTTG
>CAZSSV010000016.1:0-841 GCA_964609425.1 uncultured Isosphaeraceae bacterium
GACGTTTCGCACGGTCGCGCCGGATTCACTGTACCCAGGCGGCACTCCGGTCGAGATTCCGCTTGGCGAAGCGACCGTGACAGCGTGCACGATCACGCAAACGGCCTCCGCTGCTGGCACTGCCATTGCTGTGGACGGGCTGCCGGGCGCGCATGACGTGAGCGTCGCGGTACCGTCGCTGCTCGACATGGCGGTGGTCACCGAGGCGTTTGGCACGCTCCCGCTTCAGATGCCGATCGTGCTGGCTGTCGATGGTCGTCACCAGGCTGGCAGTAGCACAGACATCCTCACGGTGACGGCGACGGCCGCCATCGACGAGTCTGCCGACCTTCCGGGCGAGCCACTTCCGACCATACCTGCCGCGCTTCCAACCATCATCCCACCTGGCGAGACTGCGAACCTGCTGCTCGATCTGGCACCAACCGCCGCCACAACGACCGTTGCGATTGACTCGAACATCGCGGCAACGCACCCGCATGGCCAGCCCGGAGACATCAACGGCGACGGCGTCGTCAACACAGACGACCTGCTCGCCGTCATCGCCGCATTTGGTCCCTGCGGAGGGTGTCCTGAGGACATTGACGGCGACGGCGTCGTCGGCGTCTCCGAAATCCTCACCATCATCGACAACTGGACACTCTGACCGCCGGTCACTTTATCTCCTTGCGCCACAACAGCTTAAAGATCCCTTGAAACCACAACCTGTTGTGGCGCAAGGAGATAAAGTCTCCGGGGGTTGGTCGCGATCACAACCCAACTTCTGACAAGCACTTGTGGCTCAGCCGCCATCCATCAACCCCCCCCCCCACCCCCCCCCCCCCCCCACCACCCCCCCCCCCCC
>CAZSSV010000016.1:851-5910 GCA_964609425.1 uncultured Isosphaeraceae bacterium
CATCCATCAACCCCCGCCCGACCCACCCAGCCGCACCGACCGCCGGTCACTTTATCTCGTTACGTACCAGCAACTTCAACAACGCGTGAAACCACAAGTCGTTCCGGGACAAGCAGATAAAGTGACCGGCGGTCGGGGGTGTTAGCAGGGACCCCAGGATGCGATGGTGGCCAGGAGGTCGTCCACGCCGACGGTGCCGTCGCCGTCGATGTCGGCGGGGCCTCCAGTCTGGCCCCAGTCTGCCAGCACCGCCAGCAGGTCGTTGACATCCACAACCCCATCGCCACTTACATCGGCGTGGCAGCATGCGGCCGGATCGAAGTCGCACAGGTCCACAACGACATACTCGGCCGCCTGGACATGCCCGTCGCCATCGAGGCTCTCTGGCGCCTGACAGCAGGCGTCCAACGCCCCGCCATCCTCCGTTGCGTAGCTGACCGCAGCCATGGCGACAGCCTCCGGAACGGCTGCAAAGGCGTCTTCAAGGTCAATCCACCCTTCCACCACACTGCCGCCCGCCGATGCATGCCCGCCGGCCGGCTCGCCATCCTGATCTGCATTGAACCAACCGCTCCAGCCGTTGGTGCTTTCCTGGGCAAGGAAGGCACCCCATCCCGCAACAGTGCCGGTCTTCCCCCACATCGCAGGCTGCAACCCACCAGGTGCCTCGGCCGCCACCGTGATAAACACGTCGCTGCTCCCCGCGGATTCCGTCGCCACGTAGAGCCGCCCATCCAACAGCCCTGCATACAGCGTCCGCCCGCCGCCCTCCGCAACAGGCACGGCGGCCGAGTCCAGGGAACCGTCCATGGACCATGTGGGTGATCCACCCTCCACCTCGATGTGCCAATCGGCGCCGTTGTTGTTGTCCCATGTTCCCGCACCATCATTGAAGACGCAGTCGAGTACCGTCGCATCGCCGGGCACCTCGATCGAGACTTCCCACGCACCCTCGACCCACAGCATCTCTGGGTCGGGCGTCACGAGGTCGCTCCACCCGTTGAACCCAACGTGAATGAACACCTGCGACGCCCCATCGAGCGGCCCGCCGTCCGGCGTATATGTCAGCAGCACCGCGGCCCCCGCCACGGGCGGGTCGGGCACCGTGCCCACAGAAGTCTGGCCACCGCCGCCGGCCCCGTCTCCGACGTACACGTGCTGAATCGGCGACCGCGTGATGTTGCCGTAGGAATCAACTGCTTCGACGTAGTAGTCGAGCAGCGCATCGCGATAGCCCTCCACACGCGCGAAGTATTGGTCCGAGATCGCATCGGGCATTGCGAAGAAGTCGATACCTCCATCACCAAACACGTTGCCCGCCGGGAAGTTCCGCCGGGTCATGCCGAGTCCGACCCAGGCGCCGACTTCGCCGCCCCCCGCATACGTTTCATTCTGAGCGGATGACAGCGGGTTGATGCCATCTGCGTCTTCTCGCACGTACAGCGTGACCGCTTCGGTTCCGGACACGTCGTGCACAAACGTCCACACGTGAAAGTCTCCGTCGTCGTGGGACGCCTGATAGCCGTACGCCGGGCCGAAGTTGAGGGACCCGGGGTTCCACGGCCACCGCTGAGGAATCCAGACGGTTGGGGCTGTCTCATCGGACCAGCCGCCAGAGAGGACCGACTCCGCGTGTTCAATCGCTTCATTGCAGGCAATCGTCGGCTTGACCTCCATATCGAGCACCGTTCCGTAATACATGTAGCCGCTGTTGAGGCTTCCCAGGAAGTAGTGCCATGCCCGCTCGGCCGCCCTTGTGCCGCCTTGGGGATCGAGCACATGCGCGATGCGCACAGGTTGCCCGGCATCTGTCGAAACCTGTTCGGCAGTCAACACAACATTTTGCGCGGCCGTTATCACAGCCCAATTGCGAATGTCTTCCGCCCATCCGTTCTCGACATCAACTTGTCCGGAGGCGTTCACAGGCGGCCAGTTCCAGTTGAGCATTTGAGGAGCACCAAAGTCGCCGTCAGCATTGACCCAAGCGCCATCTTCAACATGAATGCGGTCCTCGGCCGGCACTGGATGGTCGTCGAGATACCGCTGCACAACGGTCGGCACGTGCCCTGCATTGCTCGCGGCCGCGGCGATCTGTGGAACGGCCTCGTTGTAGTAGGAGTAGCCGCCACCCCACGCGTTATCGCCATCGTGCGCCAACACGACAAGCATCGGCCTGCCTGAATCTCCAAAGGCGGCTACGGAATTGAGACGGTCCACGCCCAGCGGCGCGTATCCGTCCTCCCATCCCAGGGACTGACTGCACGGCACGACCACGAGCGTGTCAATCTCACCCGTTTCTGGATCGATGTACATCGCCCGCTGTGGCGTATAGGCAAACGGAGCCGCTTCTGCCGGCGAGCACCCGCGCGAAATGGCCACCCGGTTGTACGAGCCCTGCGCCGGATTCAACTGATCAGCGGCGTTTGGCGGGTCGCAGTTGATGCCGCCACTCCCCAACTGCACTGGGAAGTCGGCGCACCCTCGGCTGACCTTTTCACCGGAAACAAGTGACCACTCAATTCCGGCGTCCTTCAACGCCGGGATGAGCCGTGTCGAAAACGCCATCTCTGACGGGAAAAACCCTCGAGATTGTGGCATCCAGTCTCCCCACACGCGTCCATAGATCTCGCTGTAGAGCGCAAGCTCCATGCGTACCGCCGCGTCGTCGAGCAGCGGCAGAAGCGGGTGGTGAAAGGCGAATTGAACAACATCGCAGCGCGGCGCACCGCCGCCCGATGTGTTCCAACTGCGAGCTTCTCGAATGGAACCGCTGAAGTCCGTGGAGTAGCCCAACTGGCCGCCTGCGTCTGCAAACGACTCCAGATTCTCGATGAGCCCTCCCGAGTACGACACCTGTGCACCGGCTTCGGGAAGCCAGCTGATCGACCCGATGGCATCTTTGGGTCGGTACTGATACGCCGCGACCCGATCATCGAGTCCGAAAATGCTCCGAAGGTCATTCTGGGGGTGCGCCGCGCCACCGTCCGTTCGCTGAATCGACTCCCAGGCCCGCTCGTTGCGATCACCGCCCCACTGCTGCTGGTCAGGCCAGTAGATGGGCTGCTCCAGGTGCCAGAGCCACGTACAGTGCAGGGCGTCTGCCCCCGACATCGGCGTCAAAGCCGCCACAACGAACAATGTGATGGATCGCATGCCTCCGATCGTAGATCATGCCGCCCCCGCACACAAACACCTGTTGAGGAATCTGCCACCATGCTCGCCCACGCCGCCCTGCTCGCAGCCGTGTCGGTGTCCCCGATTCGAGCCCCCCGAATGTGGACCCCTGTCGGCCAGCCCATGTACATCGACGTCCTCCAGAACACGCCAGGTGGAAGCCTTGCGGTCATGTCCCATGACGGCGAACTTCTCTCCGATCCCATCGATGCCGCCTCGATGGGCAACATTGATCTGCTTGCCACGCTTCCGGTGATCGCGGCCATCGACCATGCGGTGTACGTTCAACTCGTCGGCGCAGACGGCAGACCGATCGGCTCGCCGCTGGTCGTAGAGCCAGCACTCTCGCGGAGGGTGCCCGTCACCGAAGTCCGGACCGATGAAGATCGTGGATCATGGACCGCCATTGTGGGATGGATGGACGAAGGCGCCGAAGACGCCGAGCCCACCGAAGGCGGGCGTATCGACGGGGCCGCCACACCGAACGCGGTGCCGCGGGATGATGTCGCCGTCCGCAACGGGTTCTGGATCTACGGGGAAAGTGACGTCTTGATGGAGACCGATCACGGAGATCTCATGATCGACCTCCGAGAGGACGCGGCCCCCAATACGGCCCGGAACTTCAAGACGCTCGCCACTCGCCATTTCTACGACAACACGATCGCGCACCGCATCATTCCGAACGGTCGCCATGGACGACCTTTCGTCGTTCAAGGCGGCGACCCAACCGGGACCGGCAGCGGCGGGCCCGGATGGTGGCTGCCCATCGAACCATCGACGCTCGGCCATGCCTTTGGCGTGATCTCCATGGCGCGTGCCGACGACCCGGATTCGGCCGGCTCACAATGGTTCATCGCGCTCGATCGACTTGAGTGCGCCAGACTCGACGGGCTCTACTGCGCCTTCGGCGAGGTGGTGTCCGGTGGTGCCACCATCGAGTCGATGGCCCTGACGCCGCTGGCGGACTCGGACTACTTCAGCAGCCGGCCCGTGACGCCACCTCGCGTGATTCGGGCCCGCACCCTGGCGGCCCCTCCGCGCGTGCCTGGCTTCGGCCGACCCGACTCCCGAGTCAAGCCACCCACGACGCCACCCTGGACACCATGACAGACGCCCCGGCTGAAGCCGGGGCGTCTGGAAACACGCACGTATCAGATCGGGCCGGGCCCGACCTTCCCGATCACGGACAGGGACCGAAACCACCCACGACGGCGACAAGGTCGTCGACGTCCGTGTCACCGTCACCGTCGACATCGCCGCCCGCCCCCGAGCCAAACGCGGCAATCACGGCCAGAATGTCATCGACATTCGTCTCACCGTTTCCGTCGATGTCACTCGGACATGGGTTGTCGTCCTGGCAGTCTGCCATCGAAAGTGAAATCGCGTCCACACCTGCCTCCACGACGGACCCGCTCGAAGCCGCGTCCGATGTGGAGAACCGCACCAGCATGTCACTTGTCGGATCGAAGCCCGATACCGATTCGAGAACGAAGCACACGTCATACCAACCGCCCGAAACTTCGTTGCCGGCCGGGCCGACTGTCTCCAGCGTGAGCCACGACGCCCCTCCGTCGTCGGACACCTCGACCACAAACGTGTCGGTGTTCGGGGCAGCGCCGAAGTCGTTGCTGAACCAGCGGGCATAGCACAGAGACATGCCCGGCTCAGAAGCATCCATCGGTGGCGACGTGAGATACACGGTGCCGTCATCCACATCGCTGTTGCACCCGTTGCCACTGCTGTTGTCGGTCAACCAGCACCGGCCGTTGCCGTCGAAGTCGCTCGGTGGATCGCCGCGATTGCAGTTGACTGGGACACCATGCGTCCACTGTCCATCGGCAGCCGAACCACTCGCGGCGAACCCTCCGTCGGTTTCAAAGTCTTC
>CAZSSV010000016.1:5920-19144 GCA_964609425.1 uncultured Isosphaeraceae bacterium
ATGCAACGATCGGCTCGCCAAATGCGGCCTGCACGGAGAACGTGGTGGAAGGCGCATCGCCCGGCCAGTACACCGTCATACCAACCGTCGTGTCAGCCGCAAAGAAGTAGTCCAGCGCGTCGCCACACGGAGCCGAGGGGAAGACGGCCTGGTAGTCATCGCCGCCGAGCGACTCCAACTCGTACTGGTTGTACGAGCCATCCTGCCCGATGAACACGCGGCCGGACCCGCTCTCGAACTGACCCTGCAGATTCTCAATGTGAACGGCCACCGTAGAGCCACCCGATGGGTTGACAAAGGTCGGCAGACCTTCCGGAGCGGTGATCGACAGGAGCGCCAACTCTGGAACGTCGAGCCCGTGAAGGCCAAAGCCCTCCGCGATCTCAAAGTAGTGCGGCGAGCCGTTGTCAATGTTTCCGTCGTCGTCATCGAGCGTCACAAAGTCGACGGCGATCGCGTCATTGATCGACGTGCCGGAGTGCATCAGAATGCTGTTGACCGACAGATCCTGAATGATCTGCTGGGCGTTCAACGGACTGCTGTCCTCAAGAGCCATCCACGTGTCCCACACACAACCCGAGAGGAGTTGCCCGCATGCGTGAATTGCACTTCCGCAGGACGAGCAACTCGACGCCGAGTACTGGCAGGAGTTGTCAGCATTGCGAATACCGTTGTTGCAGTCATTTGCGTAGAAGCCTCGGGCAAGTTCCGAGTCGCCTGTCAACACGACACCCATGACATCACCCATGCCTTCGCCGTACTCGCCCTGCCCCGAACCGGCGACGGCCACGAGATGGTGGCCATACTCGTGATGCACGATGACGGAAAAAGCCGTGTTGTTGCAACCTCCACCGGCACGGAAGAAGTTGATCGAACTGTAGTCATAGTACGCGTTGCACGTGTCATTGAGATTGACGTTGATTGGCCATCCCGTCTGCCCCGTGATTGTCGGGAACGACGGATTCATGTCCAGAACCATGTCACGAACCAGGTTTGCTTCCTTGTACGCGTTGACCTGGGCCGTGACGTATTCGGTCGGCGACGAGTTGTAGGTGATCGTCACTGAATCGCCCGAGCCACCGTTGGCGTACGCCGTGGCGTCGGACCCGGCTTCGTTGTTGACACTGAACCACCGCCCGCCAATCGTGCCTCCAAATGAGGTGCCGGAACCGGAATACGGGTGCGTGAAGTTGCCGCTCTCGTCGGCATAAACGGTAGACCCATCCGCGGTCACGGCCGCGTACGGAATACTCGAGATGAACTCAGGGTCGCACTCCGAAGCGCGGGTAGACGCCGTGGTGTTCGCATTGACCGTTCCTGAGACCTCGCCAAGCGAGGCTGCAACCATGGCTCCGATGGGCATGTCTGTAGCGGCGCAGGACAGAATCATGTTCTCGTCGTGAAGGACAGCCCCGTCATCCGCGCGGACAACGTACCGGCGCTTCTGATGCGTCCCGGGATGCCAGTTTCCTCCGGCTTCGGCAATGAACTCGATGCCCATCGTTGGTGAAGCCGGAACTTGGTCATATCCGGCGAACACGACGACGCGCGGCGCCTCGACCAGAAACGCATCATCGTCAGCGAGCAGTTCCCGAGCCAGCGCCGTCACGTGCGCTTCGCCGGTCAAGGCCTCGGCGGGCCGTGTTGGCACAAAGGCACCCAAATCGCGCAGGTCCGCACCAGCCCAGACCGCGCCGTGATCGACGTCCGTCCCGGCCAGCACCATCAACCTGCTCTCGAACACGGGGAACTCGCCGGCCCACTGACTGAAATAGACGCCCTCAAACTTGTACGTTCCGGACGCGGCATCCCACATCATCGGCTGAACGACTTCGCCGCCCGGAAGCACGCCGCCATCCTGGAGGTCCTCCGCATCCACGCCCCAGATTCCCGCATGGGACTCGATGAATCGAACTGCGGTCTCCTTCGCGGAGCCGCCTGTGGCGAAGACCTTGCCGTAGATTCGATCCACCCGACCATCGCTGGCGTAGTGAACCCGCACGCCTGGAACCTCCGCCTGCAGCCGCCCGAGGGCAGGCCGCTGAGCCTCAGCGTCCTTGGAACTGGTGTCGTGGTCCTCGATCGGGGCCGCCAAAGCCAAGCCTGAGACCACCAGGGCCCCTGCTGCGCACAGTCTGAACATCGGTCGCTCCTCTCAACGGGCTGATTCGAACCCCACACGTCTCTCCATGAGGGCGGGCGCATTGGTCGCGCAGCCCTCCATCCTGCATCGGATACGAGGAATTCGCAAGGCTGGATCCCCTCAATCCCTCAACTGACGCCGGTATCAGATACCTCATGGGCCGCGGGAGGTGCTAGTGTCCACGCCGCCATGGACCCCTCTCCCCGCACGCCGCCTTCGCTCTGGAGGTCGGAATTGCCGCTTCTCGCCGGCCTTCTCGTCAGCGGAGCGGCCTACTTCGTGCTCCCAGGCTGGTTTGAGGATCCCCCAGCCACACCGACCCGGTCCATCCTCCTTTTTGCCGGATTGTTCGCGGTCATCATGTGGTCGGCCTTCAGCGTTGTTCGACATGCGGACTGCCTGGCGATCCTTCTCGGAGAGCCCCTGGGCACCATCATCCTGACCCTCGCCGTCATCGGCATCGAGGTCACGATGATCTCAACGGTCATGCTCGTCGGTGACGCCAATCCGGAGCTCGGTCGCGACACCATGTTCTCGGTCCTCATGCTCGTCCTCAACGGGCTCGTCGGGATCACCCTGCTGGTCGGGGGGCTCAAGCACCATGAACCCGTCTTCAATCTTCGCGGAGCCAGTGCCTACCTGTCCGTGATCATCCCGCTGGCGGGCTTGGGGCTGGTGCTCCCGAGGTACATGACCTCGACCCCAGACGCATCCGCCTCCCTGTCCTTCTCAATCTTCCTGATCGTCATGTGCGCAGTGCTCTACACCGTGTTCCTCGGGATTCAGACCCTTCGCCACCGACACTTCTTCACGCAGCCCGCCGACGAACTGGATGTCGTCGACGCACACCATCCGCCGGCATCACTCCGAACGGTTCCAGTGCACGCGGCGCTGCTCATACTGACAATGGTGCCCGTCGTGCTGCTCGCCAAGAAGCTGGCTGTGCTGCTCGACGTCGGCGTCGAGCAACTGGGAGCGCCCCCGGAACTTGCTGGACTGGTTGTCGCCGTTCTCGTACTCACTCCCGAAGGCGTCGCCGCCGTTCGGTCTGCTGCGGACAATCAACTGCAACGGGGCGTCAACATCTGCCTCGGCTCGGCACTCGCAACCATCGGCCTCACGATCCCAGCGGTCATCATCATCGGGTTCGCCACAGGCCTCAACGTCCAGTTGGGCCTCACACGCGTCAACGAGTATTTCCTCTTCCTCACGCTGCTCGTCTGCATCGTCACCTTTGCGGGTGGTCGCTCAAACATCCTTCAGGGAGCAGTTCATGTCGTGCTCTTCGCTGCATGGATCATGCTCATCATTGAGTGAGCCCCTGGTGATCACTGGCCCCAGGCGGCCAGCAACGCGAGCAGATCGTTGACATTGACGACGCCGTCGCCGTCACCATCGGCCGGGCAGCCTTCGCACGGGCCCCACGCGTCGAGCAAGGCCAACAGGTCGTTGACGCCCACGTCCCCACTGCCATCCACGTCCCCGGGCGTCGCAGGCTGCAGCCACACAGGGTTGGTCATCGCCAGCCGGGTCAGGTCATCCCGCTGCGCCCAGGCGGTCAGGTACGTGAGGTCTTCGAACATCGTCGGGGAGTCGATGACGAACTCGGCCGCGTAACCGCTGGCATTCTGCGTCGGCAACTCCAGAATTGTCGCTCCATCGCCCTCGAGAACAAACGTGAAGCGATCGACGGTTCCAAACTCCGGCGTCGTCTCCAGCCGCACCACCGCGCGGCCAATGCCGCCCGGAAGAATTGCCACATCTCCGATGCCGGCCGTATTGACTTCGAGCGTAACGAGCGGCCCATCAGATGCCACACACCGCCCGCTCAGAAACGCGGCTCGCAGTGACGCGGGCTCGACGTCGTCGAGCCTGGCGTAGGTAAAGACAGCGCCGATCGCGCCTGCTGTGTGCGCGTCACTGTTTCCGAGCCCAACGGGGTACTTCGTCGGAAACCCGGGACGGTCGGCCAGCGTCCCGCCGGTCGGTGGTGCGATCTCCCCAAGCAGATCGTGCCACTTCACAACCGCCGCCAGGTCGGCTTCATGAAACTCGCCCTCGGCGTTGGACCACAGTTCAAACCCCGCCCAGCCTGTCGCGCCGTTGTTCCAGTTCCACTGCGCAAACGACATCGAACCTTCCTCAAAGGGATGCGCGATGAACCCGTAGCAGCCGCTTGCATTGATCCGATCGATGATGGTCTGCTCGTCCTCGCATTCGGCATGGCCGAACACAAGACCATCGGACGGGTTTTCCAGATAGGGGGCTTCAAACGTGTCGAGCGGATAGACGAGCATGTGCGACGGCAGGTCCCAAAACCCAGTCCGACCCAACCCCATCTCCTGGCTGTACAGCACGGGCCATCCAAACTCGTCCCGGTAGCTGGCCGCCTCCTGCCTGGCAATCTCATGTTGCTCAGGCGTAAAAAACCACTCTCCAAACCACCATGCATGGATGTTGGAATGGTCCGTAATCATGATCCAATCGAGCCCCTTGGCGCGGGCCGAATCTGCGTAACCGGCGGGCCCCTCCTCGGTGCCTTCCAGCGCGTACGCGTCCAGGGACCAGGTGGTGTGCAGGTGCTGATCTCCGGCCAACCAGCCTTCGGCCCGCAGGGCGTGATGCTTGGAGCGATGCCACCCGCCCGCTTCGTCGCGCCGCCATTGCTCAGCCGCGGCGGCACCGGTGGGAAGCCGAAGGTGCCTGGCCATTTGAATGGGCCGGGTTGTCTGAACGAGAACGTCGTCGATGACGGCATCCACTTCGATGGACCAGCTTCCATCCAGTGTGTAGCCGGGTTCGATCCGCCGCAGGACCGTCGCTTCGGAGATGATCTGAAGGGCGTCGGCCCGCGTGGGGAAATCCTCCGGCAGCGAGTCTCGATAGATCTCGGCCGCCGCAGATACCGGGGGAAGGGGCACCTCAGCAACAGTCTCGTCAATGACCGCTCCGCTTCGCACCAGGCGAACAGCGTGCAGCACACCGGGATGGCCGGTCAGGTTGATCAGCCGAACCGTCGCCCACGCCATGCCATCGCCACGGACCTCGGTCGGACCGTGCACGCTCACAAACAACCCGTCCTCCGCATGGAGCCAGTCCGGCTCATGTGAATGGCCCACAGCGTTGCCAGCGAAGCAGACGCATACCGTCAGCATGCCAAGTGCCTCTCCAATACGTCCATGATGCGTCATGGTCATTGCCCTCCGCAGGCACACGATACATGCCCCCCGCCTGGATCAGAAACACAAATCATCGCCATGATTGGGACCATCGGGGCCCGCCGCCCGCCAGCGACACAGTTGGTGCGTCACACGCACGCGGCTGGCGACACAACCCAGCTCGGCACCGGTATGATCGACGGCTTCAGGGCCCTGCCAAGGGCCATCGAGACGATCCAAGACGGAGTCGATCAACACCATGAAGCTCGGCATCCCCCGCGAGGTCACCAGCGAGGAGCGCCGCGTCGCGGCCGTGCCTCGGACCGTTGAGAAACTTCGGAAGATGGGGTTCGATGTCCTCGTCCAGCCGTCGGCCGGAGCGGCCGCAGATTGCAGCGACGCGAAGTACCTCGAGGCGGGGGCCACCATTGTCGACTCACCAGATGCGCTCTGGCGAGACGCCGAGGTCGTACTCAAGGTCAATGCGCCGACCGATTCGGAAGTGACCAGGATGCGGGCGGGGCAAACCTTGATCGGCATGATCTGGCCGGCCAGCAACGAGCAACTTGTCGCGAAGCTGGCAGAAAAGGGTGTCACGACAGTCGCCATGGATTGCGTTCCACGCATCAGCCGCGCGCAGAAACTGGATGTCCTGAGCGCCTTGGCGAACATCGCCGGTTACCGCGCCATCATCGAGTCGGCGCATCTCTTTGGAAGGTTCTTTGCCGGGCAGATGACCGCCGCTGGGCGGGTCGAGCCAGCAAAGGTGCTGGTGATCGGAGGGGGCGTCGCGGGGCTCGCCGCCATCACAGCGGCACGGGGTTTGGGCGCCATCGTCCGTGGGTTTGATACGCGCCTCGCAGTGAAGGAGCAGGTGGAGAGTCTGGGCGCCGAGTTTCTCGTGCTCGACTTTGAAGAGAGCGGCGAAGGAGAAGGTGGCTACGCCAAAGTCATGAGCGAGGCGTTCCTCGACGCCGAGATGAAACTCTTCGCAGAGCAGGCCATCGAAGTGGATGTCATCATTACGACTGCCATGATCCCGGGAAGAGACGCCCCCCGACTGATCACATCCGGCATGGTGGAGTCGATGAAGGAGGGGTCGGTCATCGTGGACCTCGCCGCTGAACGTGGCGGCAACTGCGCATTGACGGTTCCCGGTGAGATTGTCGAACATCACGGTGTGTCGATCGTCGGGTTCACGGACCTGCCTGGGCGCATGCCGGCCCTGTCCAGCCGCCTCTATGGAAATGCACTGGCAGCCATGCTCGATGAAATGGGCGGCGGCGACGCCTTCACGGTCGACACCGACAACGAAATCGTCCGGGGCGCCCTGGTCACCCATGATGGGCGTGTCACCTGGCCACCGCCTCAACCCGAAACGCCAAGCATCGCGCCCGACTACTCGAAGGACTTCGGCGAGCGTCCCGAGGCCGACGCGGCGCTCTCATCCGGTGAAGCCTCCGAGCCAAGTGGAGCTGTTCGCGGCCTGGTCACATTCACCGGCGCCGTGGTATGCGTGGCCCTGCTGGTGATCATCGGCCTTTGGGCTCCAGAGTCGTTCTCGCAGCACTTCACAGTCTTCGTACTGGCGTGCTTCGTGGGCTGGCAGGTCGTCTGGAGTGTCACCCCCGCACTGCACACGCCACTCATGAGCGTCACCAACGCCATCAGCGGCATCATCATTCTGGGTGGACTCCTGCACCTATCCGCCGCCTCTGCAACGGCAGCCATCGTGCTCGGAGTGCTCGCCGTGTTCTTCGCAACCATCAACATCGCAGGCGGCTTCCTCGTAACCCGTCGCATGCTGGCCATGTTCAGGAGATGAACCCAGTGCTGTCGACGATTCTGTTGAGTTCCGCGGCGCCGCCCCCGATCGATCCGTCCCATGTGGCGGCGGGCGGCTCGTCGCTCTTTACCATCGCCTATCTGATCGCGGCCGTCTTGTTCATCTTGAGCCTCGCCGGGCTCTCGAAACAGGAAACGGCTTCGCGAGGCACGTGGTACGGCATCATCGGAATGGTGATCGCCCTTGCTGCGGCGATTCTCTCACCGGACGTTTCCCGCTACGGCATCCTCGTCGCTGCCATGGTGCCTGCGGCGATCATTGGCGGCGTACTCGCTGCCCGCGTGAAGATGACGGAAATGCCCCAACTCGTCGCGCTCCTGCACTCATTCGTGGGCGCTGCCGCGGTGCTGGTGGGCTTCGCCAGCTATCTGGACCCCCACGGAACGGGCAAGACCGCCGCCGAGCTGATCGTGCACGACATCGAGGTCTACATCGGCATCTGCGTCGGGGCCATCACGTTCACCGGCTCCATCATCGCCTGCCTCAAGCTGCACGGATCCATGTCTGGAAAGCCGCTGATGCTGCCGGCGAGGCACCTTCTGAACCTCGCCGCCCTCATCGTGACAATCTTGATCGGCATCTGGTTCGTTGATGCGGCCGTCGATGTTCAGGCCAACACAGCGGTCGTCGATGCGACCGGTGTCATCCTGCTCTCGGCTGCGACCGTGCTCACCTGCATCCTCGGCGTGCACATGGTCATGGCGATCGGCGGCGCCGACATGCCTGTCGTCGTGTCGATGCTCAATTCATACTCCGGTTGGGCCGCCGCGGCTGCAGGCTTCATGCTGGGGAACGACTTGCTCATCATCACCGGCGCCCTGGTGGGCAGCAGCGGCGCCATTCTGTCGTACATCATGTGCCGGGGCATGAACCGCTCCTTCGTGAGCGTCATTCTCGGCGGCTTCGGCGCTGCCGAGGGCACCGCGGCGAGCGGTGAAGGTGAGCAAGGCGAGGTGATCGAGATCTCCGCCGAAGACACAGTCGATCACATGCAGGCCGCCAAGTCCGTCGTCATTGTTCCGGGCTATGGCATGGCGGTTGCCCAGGCGCAGCACGCGCTCGCGGATCTGACGGGCAAGTTGCGTGAGGCAGGCGTCAACGTCCGATTCGCCATCCACCCGGTGGCCGGTCGACTACCAGGACACATGAACGTCCTGCTGGCCGAGGCGGGCATTCCATACGACATCGTGCTCGAGATGGACGAGATCAATGAAGACCTGCCGGATACGGACGTCGTCCTGGTGATTGGCGCCAACGACATTGTGAACCCCGGCGCCGAGAACGACCCCAACAGCCCCATCGCAGGCATGCCGGTATTGCAAGTCTGGAAGAGCCACATGGTCGTCGTCATGAAGCGTGGCATGGCCACCGGCTACGCGGGCGTCGGCAACCCGCTGTTCTTCCACGACAACACGCGCATGCTGTTCGGCGACGCGAAGAAGAGCGTCGATGCGATGCTGGGGGCGGTTCACTCGTAAGAACGGCAGCGTGATCAGCGACGCCGCCGGTCGGCTGGAGCGTCGCAGATACCATTGCACGATGCTCGTACCCCTCCTCGCCCTGGCCCTCACCACCCCGCCACCGAACATCCTGCTGATTCACGTCGACGACCTGGGCTGGCAGGACACCGGCGTGCCCATGCTCGCGACGCCAACGGCGCAGAACGCACGATGGCGCACCCCATACATCGAAGACCTGGCCGCAGGCGGGGCTGTGCTCACCAATGGATACGCGGCCGGACCGGTTTGCACGCCCTCCAGAGTGAGCCTGCTCACAGGCCAGTCTCCCGGGCGGCACCACACAACCTTTTGGACGCTCCACCAGGGCAAGGACACGTCGGCCACCCACCCTCGGCTCAGCGTCCCAGACTGGAACATGGACGGTCACCAGCCTTCGCCAGCGAGTCTGCCCGAACTCCTGCGGGGCCATGGGTACCGGACCATCCACGTCGGAAAGGCACACTTCGGCGCCCATGGCACACCCGGAAGCGATCCACAGACGCTCGGCTTCGACGTGAACATCGCCGGGCATGGAAGCGGGGCGCCATCTTCCTATCTCGGAACGCACGCCTTCAGCCACGCCGGCAGGAGAAACAAGCCGAACGAACATCGGGTATGGGACGTTCCGGGGCTTGAGCAGTATCACGGCAGAGACATCTTTCTCACAGAGGCCCTCAGCGAGCAGGCATGCGCCGAGATTGATCGCGCCGCCGCGGATGGCACGCCCTTCTTCATGAACTTTGCGCCCTACGCGGTCCACACGCCACTGATGGCCAATGAGCGACTGCTTGATCACTATCCCGACCTCTCCGGGCGTGAAGCCGCATATGCCACCATGGTCGAGTCGGTTGACCACGCGGTCGGCGATCTTCTGGCACGACTGGACGCCCATGGAATCGCCAATCAGACGATTGTCATCTTCACCAGCGACAACGGTGGCGTGTCCGGGCGTGCAGGTCGACCGAAGGATCGCAACGCGCCGCTGCGAAGCGGCAAGTCGTCCGCGTATGAAGGCGGCACGCGCGTTCCGTGGATCATCCGATGGCCCGGGCTGACCACGCCTGGGAGCCGGCTGGACGCCACCGTCGTTACCCACGACCTGTATCCCACGCTGCTGGCAGCCGCTGGTGTCGAGCTACCCTCCGACCATGCCATCGACGGGCTCGATCTGCGAGACGTCCTTCGGGGCGGCCAACAGGCCCCGCGAACCATCGGGTGGAATCAACCACATCAGGTGAACGCAGACGGCCCAGGCATCGAGCCCTTCACATCCATTCGCCACGGCGACTGGAAACTCATCTTGTTTCACGATGGACCGCGACTTGAACTCTACGATCTCGCACAAGACATCGGGGAGCGGAACAACCTTGCGAGTGAGCGTCCACGTGTCACGGCCGACATGCTCGAGCGTATGAAACGATGGATCGAATACTCCTCCGCCCAGACCTCGATCGACCTCAAGTCCGGCGAGCCAATCGCCGTGCCGCTCAGCGCGCAGACCCAAACACAGCCGAACATCATCTTCATCTACAGCGACGACCACTCAGCGGCGGCCGTCAGCGCCCATGGCTCGAAGATCACGACGACGCCACATATTGACCGGCTGGCTGCCGAAGGTGCCATCTTCGAAAACGCATTCTGCACAAACAGCATCTGCGCTCCCGCTCGAGCCGTGCTGCTGACGGGCCTCCACAGCCACCACAACGGCATCATCGACAACGCCACCTCACTCGATCCTTCCATTCCGACCTTCCCCACCATGCTCCAGGAGGCTGGATATCAGACGGCGATGATCGGGAAGTGGCACCTGCGAACCGACCCCGCAGGCTTTGATCACTGGGAGGTCCTGCCCGGACAGGGGCATTACTACGCGCCAGACTTTCGAACGGCCGAGGGTACACGTCGCATCGAGGGATACGTCACCGACATCACCACCGACCTTGCTTTGGAGTGGCTGGAAGACAAGCGGGTGCCGGACCAGCCATTCATGCTCATGGTCCAGCACAAGGCGCCTCACCGCAATTGGATGCCCGGTCCGGATCATCTCGACAGCCTCGACCACACCGACGTACCCGCACCTTCAACGCTTCTGGACACGTGGGACGCCCGACTCGCAGCGCAGCAGCAGCAAATGACGATCGCCGACCATACGTTCGACTTCTACGATCTGAAGATCGGCGAAGCCCACGGTGACGTCCAGACAAGCGGCCCCGACGCATGGATGCATGACGTGCTCGCTCGGCTGTCGCCCGAAGAGCGGGCGGCCTGGACCAGGGCATACGAGCCCCGCAACGCCGACTTCGCAGCTGCCATGAAGCGAAGTGCGGCGATGGACGAGCCGGCAGACGTAGCCGCAGCCCGAACCCACCTTCGCTATCAGCGGTACATCAAGGACTACCTTCGGTGCATCGCTTCGGTCGACGACAATGTCGGCAGGGTGCTGGACTGGCTGGATGCCGAAGGGCTCGCGGACGACACACTGGTCATCTACACGAGCGACCAGGGATTCTTCCTGGGCGAACATGGCTGGTATGACAAGCGATTCATGTACGAGCCCTCCCTGCGTGTACCCCTGCTCATGCGATGGCCCGGCGTGATCGAGCCGGGGAAACGCATCAGACCACTCGTCCAGAACCTCGACTTCGCGCCTACGTTCCTGGAGATCTGCGGTGCCGCGCCGCCGCCAGAATCCAGGGAGATGGAGGGCCTGAGCATGGTGCCACTGCTCACCGGCGAGGCACCTGCGTGGCGAGACGCCATTTTTTACGAGTACTACGAGCCCATGCCTCATGCAGTGGCAGCCCACTTTGGCATCCGTACCGACCGCTGGAAACTCATGCACTTCCCAGACCTCAATCACTGGGAGCTCTACGATCTGGAGCGCGACCCGGACGAGGTGAACAATCTGGCGGGAGACGCTGCACATGGCGACATGTTCGCCACGTTGCAGCGCCGGCTTGAGGCGCGTATGGGTGACGTCTTTACGACCACCCGAGCACCCTATCTCAACCCAGACCCAGCGCCCTGAGCCTCCGGGTCCCACTTTCAGTTGATGTTGCTGACATCGCAGCGGTCCGCCCGCCATACCACGCCGCCGCGACCATTGAATCTTGCGGGGCAAGTACGGATACCAGTGGACATTCGGGTGCTTCCGATGACGGAAGCGAAATGGAGCCGATCGGGCTTGAACCGACGACCTCCTGCATGCCATGCAGGCGCTCTCCCAACTGAGCTACGGCCCCAGGGATCTTTGGATGTGGACCGGGCATCATAACAAGCCCGGCTGGGCGGTCACATGGCCGCGTCGAGCGCCTCGGCATAGAGCGACTTGTTGTGCAGGCCGCCGATGGTCTTCATCAACTGCCCGCCCTTGAAAATCATCACCGTCGGAATTGTCTGTACATTCAACTCCACCGCCTTCTCGCGATTGTCGTCAATGTTGATCTTGCCGACTCTGGCCTTTCCCTCGTAGTCGGCGGCCAGCGACTCAATCGTCGGCGTGAGCAGTTTGCATGGCTGGCACCACTCGGCCCAAAAGTCGACCAGCACAGGCATGTCGCCTTGGAGTACGTCCTGGTCCCAGGTTGCATCGGAAAAAGTCATGACGGCGTCGGTGGCCATGGGAAACTCCTGAAGGAAATGGAGGGCGGGTACTGAGAGGGCACATCAAGGCGGAGATTGTACCGCGGAGGCCCCTGCGAGTCACACACTCGCCCCGGAAAGGCAGAACGCGTCACACATCAACCCATCACCGGTCCTAGATGGTGTTGAAACTGTTCATGCACGATCCGCCTGAACGAAGGAGTCTCACCATGCGTCGACCCCGACGACCGCAGTGGCTGCTGGCCACCATGGTCTCTACGACATCCGCCGCCCCGTTGAGTGCGGCCCCCGACAATGGAGGCTGGCCTGGTTCCGGCCATGAACCCGCCCGCCCGGCTGCCACGTGGAGAGACTTCGATCTCTCAACTGGCACGGCCGATTTCTACGTCGACGACGCCTCAGAGTCGATCCAAGACGCCATCGATGCTGCAGACGATGGGGACATCATCGTGCTGGGCTCCGATACCTGGGATGAGGCGTTGGACTTCCAGGGAAAGGCGATCTGGCTCATCGGCAATGGGCAAGTCACACTTCGGCGTGCGCTGTCAGAACCAATCGCGTTTCAGCAGCTCGGTTCGGAAGGCGATCTGGCCTCACTGCGTTTGAGCAACCTCACACTCACGGGCAGTACGGGCAGTGGTGGCCAGGGCTTGGTTGCGAACTACACCATCCTGGAACTCGATGCCTGCACATTTCAAGACTGGTCGCTCGACATGTGGACTTCCCGCAAACATGGCGCAGCGATTCAAGCCACAGATTGCCAGGTATCCATCAGGAACTGCGCGTTCGACACGTGTGTCGCCCTGCACGGTGGCGCCATCAAGTGTTACAGATCGGACGTTGAAGTCGACAATTCCCGGTTTACAGGCTGCGCCGCAGCGTTGGGAGGCGCCCTTGAAATGCGGCTCGGCGCCCTGAAGGCAACCCGCAGTACATTTGAACTGTGCACGGCAGACAAGGGCGGCGCCATCGCAC
>CAZSSV010000017.1:0-17468 GCA_964609425.1 uncultured Isosphaeraceae bacterium
GTGATGCGGGACTCAATGCGGCGAGGGTGTGACGCCCAATAGGACTCGACTGACGCAATCTCACCAACGACGATCTGACCGGACAGGTCGGCGACCTCCGGCAGTGACATGCGAACGACGCTTGTGGCATGCGCCAGCGTGGTGCACCCCAGAAGTGTGAGCAGCAGTGCAATGTAGGTGCGGTTCATGGTGGGTGTGGGCTGTGATGGATGTCGGGCATGACAGTTCAGGACGTCCAGAGTGCGAGTAGTTTGAGCAGATCACCGACGCCGACGAGGCCGTCGCCGTCGATGTCTTCATCACATCCCGGGCAGGGGCCCCATGCCGCGATCACTGCGAGCAGGTCTTCGACGCCCACGACGCCGTCACCGTCGATGTCGCCGGGGATCGTCTCATCGAGTTCCGGGAAGGGATATTCGATCACTTCGATGCGAAGGAGCCCTGTAAAGTCCGGCGTATTGACCGGCTGGGTCGTGATGCCGGCGGTGCTGACATCGACCGACACCGTCGTTTCGCCGAGGCTTTCCCAGCCACTTCCGATGATGAATTCGTCGACGCCGTACTGGACATCTCCATCAACTTCGATCGCGCCTACGGTCAGCTCGAGCGAAGCTTCGCCGGGCGTCAGGAAGTCGTCGTAGACGATGTGGTTCGGCGCAATGGTGTCGCCTGCGGCACCGACTTCATGGATCGGCGCTGCGTAACTATCCGCAGGTCGGTCGCAGATGGCTTCGGTGATTCCCCACCTGGACTCCGCGGCGGGCGACACCGCCGAGCTGGTGAAGACGATCTCGGCGGGAGTCCAGTCCCAGAGCCAGTCGTCCGGTTCATGGAGGTTATGGATCTGCGCCGAGTGCAGCGTGACCCGTGCCCGTCGCCGGCCGGTGATAAAGTTGGCGACTTGCGCCATGCCAGGCGGGTGTTCGGCGAGTTCGTAGTGGTTGACATGGAGCCATGTCTGTGTCGGCTCGTGTCCCAGAAACATCGCTTGCGGCTCGACCGTGTAGAACCAGGCGTCGTCCGTTGTGACGACGCCGTCATTGGCGTGGTAGTCACCGAGAAGCAGCATGACGTCCGTCAGGTCACCTTCGGTATCGCGTGACGACACTTCCATCCCCACCAATATGTCCGCGTACACAGCGTCGTCCATGGTGTGGCGGGCGCCGAAGTGATCTTCGCACCAGTCATATCGCATTTGATCGACGTCGACCGTTGGCGTGCCGAAGTCGTCCCAGAGATCCTGTACTGCGTCATCCGTGGCACCCCAGTGGCCGGCGAGGACACCCTCGAGCGAGAGCCATCGCGCAATCTTTCCGTCGCTGGCAAGTTCGTCACTGTCATGTTCGATGAGCCAGCGGGAGACATAGGTCCCCATGCTGGCGCTGACGATGTTGACCTGGGCCGCGCCGGTGCGGTCCATGATGTGCCGCGCGTACTTCGCGATGATCAGCGCGTAGCGGGGCATCCCGCCGCCATACTCGGCCGTAATGGCTTCGAGCTCAGCAATGTCGGCCATGGTGTAGTAATCGGGCGGCTCGTCACCGTAGTAGGAGGTCGCCGCAATGGCATTGGGCGTGGCGCCTTCCGCGATGAGGGGAAGCCCGGCCATGTCGCCCACCATACCGAGCAGCGGCTCGGTCACATCGACGCCAAATGGTCCGGACATCGAGGCGCCATCGGGATCGAACCCGTGCACATAGATGGTTGCGGTCTGGTTGGGGTCGTGTGGTGCAGCCGTCCCCAGGCAAGTGAGGGCCGCTGCGGCTGCTGACGCGAGTCGCACGATGCGTACCATCCGGATCTCCTTACTCTCAAGGCCCCTTGCTCATAGCACGGTACCGCACGGTGTGCATGCAGCGCGGCGAAGTATGGGAATCGCCGAGGTCCGCTCAGCGGCTTGAGGGAGGCAGCGGCGGGCAAATGGCGGGGCGGTCAGCATCTGATGGCGATCCGCGGCCCAAATGCCTGGGGAAAAGCATATTTGAGAAGAAGATAGGAATATCCTATTCTCTGGCCATGACATGTCCATTCGCCCACAACCATGCGTCTGTCACTCTCAGCGACGACCTCATGTGCCAGGAGGTCATTGACGATCCGCACACGTACTACCGCGGTCTCCGTGAGGCCGAGCCGGTTCACTGGAACGAGCGCTGGGGCGGCTGGGTGTTGACCGGGTACGACGACGTCGTGAGGGTGCTGCGCGATCGCGAGCACTTCTCGTCCGACCGTATGGGCTTCCTGGCCCGGGAACTCTCCACGGAGAAGCAGGCCGACTACAAGCCGATCTTCGACGTGCTGTCACAGTGGATGGTCTTTCGCGACCCGCCGGATCACACCAGGCTTCGCATTCTGCTCAATAAGTTCTTCACGCCCAAGGCTGTCGAGGCCTTCCGCCCACGCGTCCGCGGCATTGTCAACGACCTGCTTGACGATCTCGAGCCCAAGGGCCGCATGGATGTTGTGCGCGACTTTGCGTATCTCACACCATTGACGGTCATTCTGGAGTTGCTGGGCGCGCCGAGCCTCGATCGCGACCTCATCAAGGAGTGGTCTGAGCAGATCGGCGTCTTCTTCTTCATCCGTGCAGACATGCCTGAGCGCAGAGCAATTGCCTGCGAAGGCGTCAAGTCGATGTGCGAATACCTGCAGCCGCTCGTCGATGATCGTCGCAGAAAGCCGCAGGACGACCTGCTCAGCATGCTCGTGCAGGCAGAGCAGGAAGGCGGCCTCTCGGAGCAGGAAGTCATCTCCACCGCGGTTCTGCTCGTGTTCGGCGGGCACGAGACAACGATGAATCTCATCGCCAATGGCGCGTTGGCGCTCATCCGCCACCCGGAGGCGTGGGCACAACTTCAGCAGAATCCGGATCTCATCCCTTCGGCGGTCGAGGAGTTGCTTCGCTACGACGGATCCGTCAAGGCGACGGTGCGATGGGCCCGTGAGGATGTGGAACTCTCAGGCGCGACGATCAAGGCCGGCGATCGCCTGCTGGTCTCGCTCAGCGGGGCGAACCGCGATCCGGCGCAGTTCGATCATCCCGACAGCTTGATGATCACACGCAGTCCGAATCCGCACGTTGCGTTTGCGCACGGCATCCACGTTTGCCTCGGGGCTCCCCTTGCTCGCTTGGAAGGACAGGAGGCGTTTGCCGGTCTCACCCGTCGTCTGTCCAACCCGCGTGTTGCCACCGACACCGTGAGTTACTTCCCGACCGTGGTCAGTCGCGCGCTCAAGGCGCTGCCGATCGAGTTCGACGCATGAGCGAGGCCGTGGCCAACGGCAAACTCGCCCGGGCATCGGTGGACTTGACCAAATGCGTTGGTTCGACGCTCTGCGTGCAACTTGCCCAAGGGGTGTTTCGATTGGCCTCAAATGGCCAGTCGGAGGTGATCTGTGATGGCGCGTGCGCTCAGGTCATGGACGCGGCCGAGGCCTGCCCACTCATGGCGATTACGGTGACCGATCCGCAGTCTGGGGAGATCTTGTTCCCCTAGGAGTCTGGTAGGGTGCCGCCTCGTTACGAGGAGGGCCCGATGCACAATCGCCACGCGTTTGAACTGCTGCATGATCCATTCCTGAACAAGGGAACGGCTTTCACCGAGGAGGAACGGGCAGCGAACCATCTTGAGGGGTTGCTGCCTCCGACGGTGGAGACACTCGATGAGCAGGTCAATCGAGTGCTCAACCAACTCGGGCGGTGGGACAACGACCTGGAGCGATACATGCAGTTCCGATCATTGCAAGATCGAAACCGTACGCTCTTCTATAAGGTTCTCACGAGTGACCCCGAGCGGTTTCTTCCGCTTGTCTATACGCCGACCGTCGGCGACGCATGTGAGCAGTTTGGTCACATCATGCGCCGACCACACGGTGTCTATCTTCCAGTGACAGCCAAGGGTCGAGTGAAGGAACTTCTGAGCAACTGGTCGGCCGCAGATGTCAGATTCATCGTCGTGACCGATGGGTCGCGAATCCTCGGGCTTGGAGACCTCGGCGCTAGCGGCATGGGCATTCCAATTGGGAAGTTGGCCTTGTATACGGCGTGCGCCGGTGTGCCGCCGAAACTCACCCTGCCAGTCATGCTCGACGTTGGCACCAACAATGAGGCGTTTCTGGATGATCCGCTCTATGCAGGCATACGCGATCGGCGGTGCGATGACGGCACCTATTACGAGTTCGTGGACGAATTCGTGCAGGCCGTGCAGGCCCTGTTTCCCGAGTGTTGCATTCAGTTCGAAGACTTCAGCATGAATCATGCGGCACCATTGCTGTCGAAGTATCGCGACGCGGTGTGTTGCTTCAATGACGATATTCAGGGAACGGCTGGTGTCGCGCTCGCTGGCATTCACGCGGCGTGCCAGGCGAAGGGCGAATCCATCGGCGATCAACGCATTCTCTTCCTCGGGGCGGGTTCTGCCGGAACAGGGATCGCTGAACTCATCGTCGAGTCGATCGTGGTGGAAACGGGCATGTCGCGGGAAGAGGCCATGGCTCGGGTTCAGTTGTTCGATGTCAACGGGCTACTGGTCTCCTCGAGAACGGATCTGTTGCCTTTCCAGAAGCCGTTCGCGGCGGACGCCGATCCGTGCGACGACTTCGTGACGGCCATCAATCGCTTCAGACCCACCGGAATCATCGGTGTTTCGACGGTGTACGGGGCTTTCAATGATGGCGTCATCAAGGCGATGGCCGACATCAATGATCGGCCGCTGATCTTTCCCTATTCCAATCCAACGTCTCGGGCGGAGTGCACGGCGCAGGAGGCGTATGACGGAACTGGCGGGCGGGTACTCTTCGCCAGTGGTACCCCGATGCCGCCGGTCGAGCACCAGGGTCGGACGATCAAGCCGTCGCAGGGCAACAACGTCTACATCTTTCCGGCGATGGGCATGGCGATCTTCGCCACCGGGGCGCGGCACGTGCCTCAGGAAGCCTTCCTTTCGGCAGCCAAGGCGCTTGCGACGCATGTGCCGGAGTCTTTCTTCGCCGATGGCATGTTGTATCCATCGCGTGGGGACATTCGGGAGGTGTCCTTGAAGGTGGCAGGGGAGGTCGCGCGGACGCTGGCATCCATGGGTTTGAATCGGCATCATGCGGCCGACTGGGACGCGCGCATCAACGAACTTGCGTTTGAGCCCGAGTACACCTGAGCGGCTGCGAACCGCATGGTGTGTGCCCGAGAACAGCCCATCGACCGCCGGTCACTTTATCTCTTTGTCCTGCAGCCACTTACAAAACTGCGTTTTTCCAAGTCCTTGTGGCGCAGGCAGATAAAGTGACCGGCGGTCGATGGGGCGGTTTGGGGGTGTTTTTGTCGGTTTTTTGCCTGGTTGCTTTTGTAGACCTGAAGATCCGGTTATAGTATTTGCGTGTGGTTGGGCCCCTGACGGCCACACACCATGTGCCCCCTTCCTCCTGGCATCCTCCCTGCACCACCAAAGGTGCGTGGAGGATGCCGTTCATTTGGGGCCTGTACCTGTCGAGCGGCGAGAGTCGGCGGTGGAAGGGGCTCGCCCTTTCACCCCGGCGCGGCGATTGGAGGGCGCGGAGTTCGAAGCGTCAGGCGAATGGGGCCCACCTTTGGCCACGGAAAGGAGCCGGCAGGCTTCGCGCCCTGGGCCTGGCAGAGGCGCTCGGGGCCGACCCCCGGGGCGCAGGCCGCGGGGCCCTGATCCGCTACTTGCTTCCCAGGAGTGGGTTCTCCGCGGTCGGCTTGCCACCAACCCACACTTGGGTCGCATCGACAACGAAGACGCCGTCATCATTGCGGTCGTGCACGACGCCCTCGACGAGTATGAACTTCGACTTCTCAAGGCCGCCCATGCCTTCGGCCGAGGCGCGGAGTGGGCGCCCTGATTCATCCACGAGGCGAATGGTCACCGTTCCATTGCGGAGCGAGGTCATGTCTTCGCAGCAGTAGTCCCAAGGGATGTCGCAGTGGTCCTCGTCTCCCATCAACTCGCACGAGACAAGTGCCGTGTCGGCCGCCACAAAGATCGCATGGCCGTTGACGAAAGGTTCAGGTCGTCCGCCGACGCGGGCGAGAAAGCGTATTGAGTCACCGATCGAAGTCGATGCCTTGGCCTTTGTGACGCCCGGCGCATCCGAAGGTCGATCGGTGACAAAGAGTTCAGCTGGCGGTGCAACGGTGGCCGTCGGCGGGGCTGACTCCTGGCCGCCCTCTCCGCAACCGGCGGCGGCTATGAGCGCGAGCGTGATGAGTGATCGGGTCAACATGAAGAGGGCTCCTTGTCGTGATGAATTCACTCCCCGGCCCGAAGGGCTTCGGGGATGGGTCTACGAAGGCAGCGCCAGGCAGGAACCGCAGCGCCGATGATTCCGAGAACGAGCCCAGCCGCAAGGCCGAGCGCCAGGACGCCCGCATCAATGGCGATGCCGAAGACGCCCATGGAGAAACGAATGACAAACTGATCCAGAACGAGCAAGCCGAGCCCGCATGCCACCAGTGCTCCGAGCGACGAGGCCAGGATTGACTCCTGAACCAGTGACCACAGGATCGCGCCGCGAGAGAATCCAAGCGTCTGCAGCGAGCCAATCTCGCGTACCCGGCTTGCGAAGGCGGCGTACATCGTATTGAGCCCGCCGGTCACGCCCCCGATCGCGATCAGGATGGCCGTCACGATGACGAGCAGACGGACGGGGCGGTAGAACGCGCCCAACTGGGCGTAGTAGTCCCTCTCCGCGACGGCGGCAAGTTCAAGGTCGAGCCGTGTCGCGGCGAACGACTCGAGGTCGACGAGGTCCGCACCGTCCGTGCGCAGGATGACGGTCGACAGGCTGTCTCGCTGCGCTGTGACCTGCAAGTCGGTGAGGGCTGTCCAGAACTCGCCCTCGATGACGCCGCCGCCCGCTGCCATGATGCCGACGACTTCATAGGGTTCGTCGTCCAGCACAAACGACGCTCCGATCATCGACTCCGGAGGTTCGTACCCAAGGGACCGTGCCGCCAATCGCCCAGCGATCAGTTCGCTCCGTCCGGTTCTGGGGGCGTGCCCGTGCACGATCTTGGTGCTTTCGTGTACCAGCCAGGCCTCGGGCTGGACGCCACGAATGACGGCGAGCCGTCCGTGTTCATCGGCCTCGGTCGCGAGCGGCATGGCCAGGTGAATCTCCGGCGATACGGCATCGACGCCAGCGCGAGTCAGCAGACCCGGAACACTCGCGGCGACGATGCCTCCGGTCCGCATGGCAATCTCGCTGCGCTCGATGCTCTCTTCGCTGCCGCTTCCCATGAGCATGATGGCATCCGGCGATCCACTGACGCGCATGGCCTTCTGCATGCCTTTGGTGAACCCCGCCGCGGCGAGCACGAGCAGAACCACCAGTGTGCTGCCGCCGACGCTCAAGCCGAGCCGAAGCGGAGAGCGGCCGAGGTTTCGGACGGCGTATTCAAAGGGGAGGGTGCGCATGATCCGTACTCCTAGACCGCCCTGAAGCACGACGCAATGTCTCGTCGTGCAAGGCGAAGTGCCGGAACAACCCCCGCCAACAATCCAAGTGTGAGTGCGGCAGCGACGCCAAGCAGCGGGGCCGCCCAACCTCCGGCGACCTCGACGTTGAGACCTTCCATTGTCAGACTGAAGTTGCCGATGCGAACGGTTGCGAAGGCTGCCAGTGCGCCGAACAGTCCCCCGGCAAGGCCCATCGCCGCGCCTTCGAGCAGCACCATCCAGCCAATCAACGGCCCGGTGAAGCCGAGTGTTTGCAGAACTGCGTGGTCGCGTACTCGATCTCGCATGGCCAGAATGATGGCGTTGGCAATCAGCGCGAAGACTGCGGCAAGAGCGCCCCACGCCAGAAGGCCGGCGAAGTCAACGAGTTCGACGATATCACGCGCCGCTCTGCCCACAAACGCGCGTTCGGGCCGCGTCGCTGTCGGGTGCTCGTCGTGTCTGAACAATTCGTCGATGTCGGCGGCGACCGCTTCAAGCCGTGTTGGGTCGTCGACAGCTACGTTGAACTGTGTCACCAGCCCCCCGGTTCCCCCGCGGCGTGCCGCTTCCTGGAGAAATGGGAGGTGCACCCACGCGATGTTTCGATCCTGCGGATGGTCCGTCTGCAGGATTCCAGCGACGAAGACCGTGATGCCCGCCGCGGAAAACCGGTCACCAACTTTGATGCCCCGCCTTGCAGCAAGTGCTTCGCCGACGACCGCGGCGTCTCCTCGAGCCTGCCAGTCCGAGACCGATCCGCCGGTGATGACGCCTCCCTCGGCCAAGGCCGTGTCGAGGTCATCGCGGGGTACGCCACGAAAGGTCACCACGTCGAGCGACGCTCGACAGTTCGATACGTGAATCTGCATGGGAACCACGCTTTCGACACCTTCGATCCGCTCGATTCGGTCGCCGTAGAACTGGGGAAGCCTGCTTGAGAAGGGGCAGAACCGGTTCTCGCGATACACGACCAGCGTCGTGTCGCCCGCCTGAACCTGTGTCGCTGTGTGTACACCTTCTCGCATTGCCTCGACCGAAACAAAGAGGAACATCGCCACGCCGATGCCCGCGATGGTCAGGCCACTGCGGATTGGGCTGCGGAGGATCTGCTTGAGTACCGTCGGGATGACGCGAAGGAGACGTGTCACGCTGCACCTCCCACGGCCTGCTCGACGAGTTGTCCCTTCTCAAGGTGCAGGAGCGTGTCGGCCCACTCAGTGGTGCGAGGGTCGTGTGTCACCATGACGATGGTGCGGCCCTGCTCGGCATTGAGCCGCGCCAGGAGATCCATGACGGCGGTGGCGCTCTCACGGTCGAGATCGCCCGTCGGCTCGTCGGCCAGAAGAATGGTCGGCTCCGCGACGATGGCGCGAGCGATGGCGACGCGTTGTTCCTGGCCGCCGCTCAACTGCCGCGGGTAGTGGGCATGGCGATCTGCGATCGCGACTGCCTCAAGGGCGGCCGCGACGCGTTCGTGCCGCTCCGCCCTCGACAGGGGGTGCAGCAGGAGGGGGAGTTCCACGTTCTCGTAGGCCGTCAAGACGGGAATGAGGTTGTAGAGCTGGAAGATGTATCCGACATGCGTACTTCTCCACTGCGCCAATGCGCCCCGGGAAAGCGTGTGCACGGGTTCTCCTGCAATGGAGAGCGTGCCCGCCGTTGGGCGGTCGATGCCCGCAAGCAGGTTCAAAAGCGTCGTCTTGCCGGAGCCGGATGGGCCCATCAGTGCCACGAAGCCACCGGATTCGATGTCGAGGTCGAGATCCTGAAGCGGCGTGATCTCTTCAGCGCCGCGGCGATAGGTTCGTGTGAGTTGTCTGCATTCAATGAGTGCCAAGGTGTCGGCCCTCCTCAGAAGTCGAGACGAGTTGGCCTGCCTCGACGGTGCTTGTGATGACGCGATCGCCGTGGCTCAGGCCCGAAGTGACTTCGCGCCAGCCGTCGACGGTTGATTCGCCCAATGTGAGAGGCGTTTTGTGGGCCCGCCCGTCAGCGCCGATGGTCATGACCGACCCGTCTGGCAGAATGGCCTGCTCGGGAACGAACACCCGATCGACCAACCGCGTGGCAGGGCCGGTTCCTGTTGCGGCGGGCTGGAGAATGCGAACGCGCGCCAGCATGTCGGGCTTGAGAAGTTCAGTTGGGTCGTCAATGCGTACCTTCGCTTCGACGGTGTTCTTTTGCAGGTCAGCTCGATGCACGAATCGCGTCACCTCGCCGGTGAAGACGGTGTCCGGTAGCACATCCACGATGATTTCGGCTGGATGGCCGACGCCGACGCCAGACGCATCAGCAAGTGGAACGTCTGCTCGTACTTGCAGCTTTGCGGGGTCATAGAGATGGACGACATGTGACGAGTGCTCGCCATTGCCGAACCGGATGACGGACCCGGGGGAAGTCAGCCGTTCGATGATGATGCCATCGATCGGCGATCGAACGACGGTCCGGTCGAGGGCCAGATCTGCGCCTTCGAGTGCCGCCTCGGCAACCGCGATGCCCGCCTCTGCAGACTGCACTTCTGCAGCAAGCACATCACGCCGCGCCTCCAGCTGCGCAATGGCCGCGGAAGCGGCGTCGAGGGCAATGCCGAGCCTGGCAACCGGGCCGGCGGCGACGGCACCGTCATCGACGAGCGCCGCCTTGCGTCGATGCTCGTCCTCAAGAGATCGAAGGTTGGCATGTGCCGCCGCGATCGCCGGGTCGATTGCTCGGTGTGCCGCCCGGGCACTCGCTGACTTCCGCGTGGCCACCTGTAGATCAGCGTGGGCCCGGTCTCTGGCAATTCTCGCGTCATCTGAAACCAGCCGTGCCACCGGCTGGCCCTGCTTGACGCGATCACCTTCAAGGACCAGAACCTCTTCAACCACACCTTCCACAAGCGATCCGGCGTACACGCTGAAGGGGTCAGCCTCAACCCAGCCAGGTGCCTGGATGATGCGTCCTTCGGACGTGGGATCTTCGAGTGGTTCGTTCGTCTCGACGCCGCGAATGACGACCGCGAGCGCCTCAACCTCGGTTGCAGGACGAAACGCCTGCCATCCAGCGATCAAGATCAAGGCGACCGTTGCGACGATGACGGCGACAGGTACACCAAAGCGTGCGAGCCACTTTCTTCGTGGCTGTGGAATCATCGTGTTCATGATGCGCCATCCCGAACCGATGTCGACGCGACGGCGCCGTCAGGTGTGCGGTCGAATGTGCCTCCGACCGATCGGCGGAGCTCAATGAGCGACTCTGCTTCTGCAAGACGCTGCGCGACGAGTGTTCGTTGTGCTGCAATGTGTCTTTCCTGCGCTCGCAGGAGGACGGTGAGATCGACCACCCCTTCTGCGTAGGCCGCTTGGCTCCGGGTGAGGGCGTCCTTGGCTGCGGGGAGCAGTTCGTCCTCGGTCACGGAGGACTCGGAAGACGCCTGGCGCCACTTGCTGCCGGCGTCTCGCACGTCGTACTCGATGTGATTGGCCAGATCGATCCAGTTGAGCCGCGATGCTTCGAGTTTGGCAGTTGCCTTTGCAACAGCTGGATCGCCGTTGTCGAGTATCGGGATCGTCAGGGAAGCCCCCGGCATGACTGCGTGGCGATCTTTGAAATTTCGCTGCCACCCGAACGTGAACCGCACTTCGGGGAGCCGCTTGGTTCCTGCCAGTGACAACCCCGCCAGTTCCTGCTCGACCGCTGCGCGGGCTGCGGCGAGATCCAGGCGTTGGGCCGCCGCGATGGCGCACAGCGCGGCGTCCCGATCGTCCTGCGGAGCGGTTACGCCCACGGGTTCGGCGGCAGTCCAGGAGGTGGCGTGCCCTGGCCAGCCCATGTCCAGCAGCAGTGCCAGTTGGGCCTGTTCGAGCGCCCAGGTGGAGGCGATGGCTGCAGTTCGTGCGGTCTGCACGTCCACATTCGCGCGATCAAGATCGAGCGCAGCTGCCTCGCCGACCTCAAGCCGACGCTCGATGATGGAACGGGTCTGCACCGTGATGTCGAGGTTCTGCCGGTCCAGCGATGCCAATTCCTGGGCGGCGAGGATCCTCGCGTGCCCGGTGGCTACCTTTGCGGCGAGGTTCACCGTGCCTGAGGCCGCCGTCAGGATGGACTGCTGCAGCCCGGCTTCCGCGATTGCGATGCGATCGGGTCTGGTCCAGAGCCAGGTCAGGGCCTGGAGCCCCTGCACGATCGCAGGTGCGCCAGACATGCCGTCGGTCGCGATGCCGATACCGAACCCAATGGTCGGGTTGGGAAGAAGCTCGGACTGCACCAGGTCGGCGCGCCGCTCGGCGATGTGTGCCAGTGAGAGGCGAAGCTCCGGTTCGTTCTGCAGGGCCACCAGAAGCGCCGCATTGGCAGTCAATGGCGACGCGCCGTCCCAGGCCATGCTTGGCTCATCGAAGGGGCGCTGCCAGATGGCACCCGCGTCGGCTCCGATTCGGTTCATGGTGAGCGATCCGGCGTGCGCGAAGTCGGGTTCTGGATCCAGCGAAGAGCATCCAGTGAGGAGGAGCAGTGTGATTGCCCACAGCGGTGGGCGTGATCGCCGCCGGCGCGGCGGCGCGAGTACGCGTGTAGACATGAGCGAAGTCCATGTGGTTCAGGACGTGACAACGCCACCGCTGGGCGGAGGCATGCGAGACGCCGAGACCCGATTCAGACTTGCAGGATGGTCGCGTGGCGCCAGGCGGGCGCCGAGCAGCCCCACGGTCCCGGAGGTGGCCGGTTGGGGCGCGGCGTGACGACCGACGCAGACTCAATAGTGAGCAGGGCCGGCTCAATCAGCCCGTCGGACGGCTCGCCGATGAGGTCGATCGGAGGCGTCCAGTCGTCAACGGTGACGGGTGCCTTGATGCAGCAGTAGCCATTGCAGCCCGATGGCGCGTCGTCGGCGGGCGTCTGCTCTCCGTTCTCACAGGTCGCCGGCGTCGCGCAACAACTCAAGGCGCCCGGCGCATCGTTGGATGGCGGGACCTCGGCCATGCTTCGCATGACACAGCAGCACAGCGGCATCGCGGCCGCGAGCAGCAGCATGATGAAACGCGTGGCGAGGCCGTGTCGGGACGAACGCATGACCCTCTAACCTACGAGCGCGCTGGCAGGGATGCAAGCGGCGCCCGGGAGATTGGAGGGCTTGCTTGCCGGGGTGGCTTTCAGAGGGCGTATTCCCGGCCACTGCACGAATCGAACTGGCCAGACGCGTCAGCGGCGGGGTGGGCGGGCGTGCGGCCCGACGCACCGCGACGGGAATACCCAGGAGGTGTTTCGGTCTGCGAGCACGAGAAGAAGGTGTACCAGCCCGCCGTAACACAGGACCGCGCCGAGGGCCAAGCCGACGATCCAGTCCGTTGGGGTGGCCAGCCGGCTCCCAACGACCACGACGACAAAGACGGCGCACAGCGGCAGGTGCAGAAGCGTTCCTGTGACCATTCCCGGATTGTAGAACGTGTGGCCACGCACATTGAACACGATCAAGTGAGCGACGCCGTTGGCGAGATTCACGCACATCGCCGCAATCCCGAGCCAGACCGCATGTGTACTGGCAGCGACGGCCGCCATGTAGACCGTCCATCCGATCGCAACATTGATGATGAGGGACGTGTTGGTATTGAGCGGATAGCGGTCCGGCAGATCGCTTCGAAACACCCGGCCATTGAGCATGCCGGGGAAGGTGCCGACGACGCGGTACTCCTCGAGTTGGTGCAGGAAGAGTGAAATCAGACTCAGCCAGCACAGTCGGTCGTACCAGCCGATGTCGCCCCAGATGAGCCAGAGCCACACGCCCGTGCCGGCTGCGAACACGCCGCCGAGGTCAAACCAGTGCAGGCGAAGGAAGTGCATCGGTTGAGGGTAGAAGAAACCCTTCTGGCGGTTGGTGTGCTGGAGTGTCCACAAGTCGAGCGAGCGTCTGAAGTGGCCTTCGCATTCGGGCGCCTGCGAGTATGGCCAGGTCGAACGCGTGCCGCTGCACGCGCAGGCGTGCGGTGACGGGTGATCATGGGTGCATCGTGTCGTGGCCTCAGGCCGAGCGTCGTCGGCCGTCTTCGGCGGACGCCAAACGCCAAACGCCAAACGCCGTCGGCGGCGGACACCCAAGGCGATCCTTGCTGGCGATCCTTGCTGGGGATCCTTGCTGCGAGTCCTTGCTGGACACCCACCAATGGGGGGCGATCTTTGCCGAGGCTCTTGCTGGACACCAACCAACAGGCTCTTGCTGGACACCCACCAACGGGGAGAAGGCGGCCCTTGCTGGACACCCACCAACAGCCGGAGGCGGCCCTTGCTGGACACCCACCAACAGCCGGCGGCTGTCCTCGTCGGGAGTCGGCGGCAACCCGCTGCTGGCCTGCCAACCCCTGCCAACCGCCTCCCAGGCACCAAGGCCGAGGAACGCCCAAAGTGGCGGTGAGTGCTGAACATGCAAGCGGGGGCCTCCCGTCCGACCGGATCAGCACCAGGCTTGATGTGGGGCACCATCATCCTCTGATCCTTCCACTTTGAAGTGGACAAACAGGTCCATTGATCCGATACTTGCCCGGATGGGGGCGGACTGTGGGTGGGTGTCCAGCATGTGGGCGCAGCATGTTGGCGCCGTGGGTGGGTGTCCAGCATGTGGGCGCGGTGCCCCAAGGGGTGCCTCCCGCGGCTGGCGAGCGGGCCCCACGGCTGCATGGAGATCCAGCGGTATGAGCGCGACGGCGACCTGGAGAGATATGACCTGTACGTTTCAACGCGGGGCCCTGATTTCGGTCGCTGCCCTCGGCTCGCTGGCCTGGGGGGCAGCAGGGGCACTGGGATATCCCGACTTGGATGCGGGCACCCATGCTGCCGCACACGCGTCGCCCCATGGGTACGCCGGTGTCGATGTGCCACTCGACTTCACCCCAGGCGTCGGGCCGGTTCGCGTGGATACGCCAGGCGGAACCATGTGGCTCGATCAATGCGCGCGAGCGGGCAGCAAGGAAGCGCGCGCTCGCGGCGGCGTCTTCCCTGGGTGCCTGGAATGCCACGGCGACCTCGAGAACGCCACCGCCAACATGGCAGGGCTTGATCTCAGTTGCACCTTCTGTCACGGGGGTGATCCATACGCCACAACCAAGGAACTCGCCCACGTCTTCCCAAACGGGAACGTTGTTTACAACGCGAGCATTCCGCCGATTGATGATGATCTGGAATATCAGCGATTTGTCAACCCGTCTAATCTGCGCGCCATCCACGAGACGTGCGGCATCTGCCACGCCAACATCAAGCACGACATTTTCAAGAGCATGATGGCGACAAACGCCGGGCACTATGCCGGCGGATTTTACGAGAACAACGTCGTCGATTCCAAGACACCCCTCTATGGCAACTTCGCCACGGTCGACGATGACGGCTGGGTTCCGACCGAACTCGGCGCCGTCGAGGAGATTCTGGACCTGCTCATCTACGACGGGCTTGGCGACCCGCTCGTCGCTGCGACGCACTACCAGGCTGTGCCCTCTCAGGCCTGCGCCCGCTGCCATCTCTGGTCACGTGGAAAGGGATACCGCGGCGCCATTGGCCAGGAAGGCGTCTATCGCGCCGACGGATGCGCTGCGTGCCACATGATCTACGACGACGATGGCCTCTCGCGGTCCGCAGACCAGTCCATTGACCACGCGCAGACCGGGCATCCGATGTACCACACCATTACGCGGCGCGTGACGACCGATCAGTGCTTGCACTGCCACCATCGCGGCGCGCGTATCGGTTTGTCGTTTACCGGCCGAGCGCAGATGCCGCCGCGGATGCCCTCCGGGCCCGGCATTCCAGGCACGACCGATGAACGCTTCAATACGAACTATCACTACACCGTGGCCGACGCAAACCCGCCCGATATCCATCACGAACTGGGCATGCACTGCATCGACTGCCATGTGAAGACCGAGATCATGGGCGACGGCAACATGTACGGCCACATGGATCAGGCGACCAAGATTGAGTGCCGCACGTGTCACGGGATGCCGGGCGCTGAGCCCACCATGGCCGATCACGACGGCGCGCCGCTGCCTAACACCTGGCAGGACGGCGACGGCAACTGGATGCTCACGAGCAAGGTGACGGACGCCACTCATCCGATTTCGATCGTCGATGACGTTGTCGCAAGCAACCCGAAGGCCGCGCAGGCCATGGGACATCATCACCTCAAGGACACGGGTGGCCTTGAGTGTTATGCGTGCCACACGTCGTGGGTGCCCAATTGCTTTGGATGCCACTTCGAGCGCGACGAAACCCAGATGGGCCTCAACCTCTGGACGGGCGAGTACGAAGTCGGCAAGGTGACGACGAACAACAAGATCTTCGAGGCGCTCCGGCAGGTGGCGATCGGCCCCAACAGCGAAGGCCGCGTGGCGCCGTACATCGTGTCGTGCATGCCGATCGCCGATGTGACGGCGCAGGACGGCACGAAGCTGCTCGACTTCGTCATGCCCGTCTCTGGCAGCGGCATCTCTGGGCTCGCTCACAATCCCGTGCAGCCCCATACGGTGCGAGGGGCAGGCGACGTGCGTTCGTGCGCCGAATGCCACCGCGCGCCGCCGACGCTCGGCTTCGGAACGGGAACGGTCGACATCGCCCGGACGTTCATGCACGGCGCGGGCATGTTTGGCGTGTCGTCGCACGACCGATGGGCCGACCCGCAGACGCCGGTTCCCGCGGATCCTGTTGTGGAGAATGTGCCTGCCTATGGCATGGTCTCAATTCCCGACATCATCGAGGGCACGGCCGACTTTCTGTACGTGGCTCTTGGACCCGGCGGCGTTGAGCTGCACGACCGGTGTCCCGACGACGGTGTTGTCAATCCCATCTGGTCGCTCACCGATTGCATCGCGCTTGATGTTGAGCGAAAGGCGCGGTATCTCTACGTTGTCGAGGCAGATGTGGGCGTGCGTGTGTATGACACGCGGCATCCGGAGTCGCCCAACTTCATCGCGACCATCGATATCCCCGACGCGCAGCGCGTGCGGCAGTGGGGCGTGCACCTGTTTGTCTCCATGGGCGAGGGCGGCCTGGCCATTGTCGACGTGTCCGACGATCTTGCACCGCAGATCGTGGCAGACGTTTCCGGAATCCACGCGGTGGACGTGCACCTGATGGCGCACTACCAGTCTGGGCCCGACTTCGCCGTCAGAGCATATGTAGCAGACCCGACCTTTGGTGTTCGCGTGATCGACCTCCTTCCTGACTTCGACTCGCCCACCGTCCTTGGAGGGCTGCCACTCGAAGGCGGCGCCTTCGGACTCGACATCTATTCTCGCTGGCTGGCGGCGAGCGATACGGAGCCCTCTCGTGAACACGACTATCTGTACGTCGCCGGTGGGGAGAACGGCGTTCATGTGTTCGATGTGACTCGACCCGACGCGATCGAAGCGGTCGCGCACGTCACGTCTCTCGGAGGATTCTCTTCGGACATTGACGTCGCCAGCCAGCTCGCCCCTCCCGGTGTAGATGACTACGCCGCTGTCGCCAACGCAGGAATCGGCCTGCAGCTCATTGATGTCAACGACCCCCGCAGCCCGGTCGTGCTCGGCGCCGTGCCCGATTCGGATCCGTGCGAGCGGGTCTTCGTGGAGGTGCAGCAACTCGATCGATTCATTGATGAGCAAGGAACCCAGCTCAAGGACAATTCTCATCCGTTTACGGGTGTGTTCACGCGCGGCGACATCGTGCGGATTCTGACGACGGACATCAGTGACGTGGAGCCGTGTCCGGCTGATATCGACGGATCGGGTGACGTGGGCACCGACGACTTGCTGGCCGTCGTTGCAGCATGGGGCACCTGCGAGGCATTCTGCCCGGCCGACATCAATGGAGACGGCTTCGTTGGGACGGATGATTTGCTCGCCGTCATCGCCGGGTGGGGCGATTGTTGGTGACGCGAGGGTGGAGACTGCCGCGGCTGGGGTGGGCTGCTACGGGCAGGCGCTCCAATTGCCCCTCATGTTGAGCAGGTCTTCCACGTCGATGATGCCATTGGAATCGGTGTCGCCCTGAGCATCGCAGCACTCAAATGCT
>CAZSSV010000018.1:0-16987 GCA_964609425.1 uncultured Isosphaeraceae bacterium
TGTCAGTGGAGGATCTCGCCGCGTTTCATGCGGAAGGATTGATCGTCGGGATCATCATTCAGTTGATCATGTCGATCGGGGTCGGCCTTCTGTATGGCGTGACGTTGCCCCTCATTCCGCGGATGCGGGTGCTCTTCTCCGCGATTCTCGTCCCCTTGATGTGGTCGGGGCTGACCTGGGCGTCCATCTCGGTCGTCAATCCCGCGCTTGGCGATCACATCGACTGGCTCTGGTTCATCGCCTCACAGGTGGTCTACGGAGTCGTCGCCGGGTGGTGGATCGTTCGAAGCGAAAAAATCGGAACGCTGCAGAACTGGCATTACCTGGAACGCATCGGCGTCGAAACTCCCGGCGCCCGCGAGATGGGAGCAGAGGAGTGATCAGACACCTCGTATGCATCACGACGATTGCAGCAGTGGCAGGATGCGACTGGATGCCCGGGAAGCCCGGGAAGCCCGAAGTGGACCGCGGCAATCCCTCATCTGTCCACGGATTCGAGCCACTCTGGTCAACGAACTGTCAGGGGTGTCACGGCGCCGAGGGCATGTGGGGCCCCGCACGACCCTTGAACGACCCCCTGTACCAGTCGCTTGTAACCGACGCGTGGCTCCGGACGACCATCTCCGACGGAATCTCCGGCACACTGATGCCTCCGCACGCGGTCCGAAACGGCGGTTGGATGACTGACGAGCAAATCGATGAGCTCGTCTCAGGCATGCGAGCCAACTGGGCCACCACCCCACCACCCGGTGCAGCCGACGCCCCCGCCATCATCGACTGGAAGAAGCAGGACGGCAGTGCGGCGCGCGGGCTCAAGACGTTCAACACCTACTGCAGCCCCTGCCACGGCGAGAATGGCGTCGGCGCCATGGCGGGAAGCCCGATCGACAGTTCGTTCCTCGCCCTGGCCAGTGATCAGATGATCCGAGCCACCATCGTGTGCGGACGACCAGACGTCGGCATGCCCGACTGGCAGGGCAAGCTCAATGGCAAACCCATGCCTCAGCGTGCGGGGCTCTCGCCCCTGACCGACGCGCAGGTCGCCGACCTTCTGGCCTGGATCACGTCGCATCGCGTGGCGTTCCCGGGCCAGCCGTACCCCCCAGGCGGAAACGACGCCCCCGGCTTCCGCCCCACTCCCTCCAAGTCTGATGGCGAGGCTCCGTCCCATGGGTGAGCAATTCGACTATCGCAGCGCCCCCGACCCCGCCATGATGGGCGACCCGTCCGGTCCCGAGCCATCGCGACGCGGGTTCCTCTTCTGGATCGGGGCGGCACTGAACGGCATTGCAGCGTTGCTCATTGCCATTCCAGTTGTCGGCTACCTCGTCGCCCCGTGGAAGCAGGGCGGATGGCAGGCGTGGACCGACCTCGGATCAACTGAGAAGTTCCCCAAGGGCCAGACCCGTCTGGCGAGCTACATCAATCCGTTCCACACGCCGTGGGACGGCTACACCGCGGAGACGCCATGCTGGGTCAAACGCGAGCAGAACGGTGGCTTCACCGTCTTTGCCATCAACTGCACCCACTTGGGCTGCCCAGTGCGGTGGTTCCCCGAAAGCAATCTCTTCATGTGTCCCTGTCACGGCGGTGTCTATTACGCGGACGGATCGCACGCGGCCGGCCCACCACCCCGCGGTCTCTACACCTACCAGACACGCGTCAAGGGCGAGACATTGCAGGTCAAGGCCGGACGCCTTCCAACGCTTCAGGAGTCGGTGTGAGCCCATGCTGAAGAACCTCCTGAAGTGGTTTGATGATCGTCTGCATCTCACTGAGGTGGTCGGACCGAGCATGACGCACCCCGTGCCTCGGAGCGCCAAGTGGTGGTACGTGTTCGGCTCCATGACCCTCGTGCTCTTCATCTGCCAGATCGTGACGGGGATCTCACTGTCGCTGCTGTACGTGCCTTCGGCAAGCCAGGCATTCGATTCACTGGAGTACATCACGTTCCAGGCTGAAATGGGCTGGTTCCTGCGAGCACTTCACGTATGGGGCTCCCACCTCATGGTCGGCGCCATGACCATTCACATGGTTCAGGTCTTCCTGTTTGGAGCCTTCAAGTACCCCCGGGAACTCACATGGATCTGTGGCGTTCTTCTGTTCTTCTGCACACTGGGCATGGCCTTCACCGGGCAAGTTCTGCGTTGGGACCAGGACTCGTACTGGGGGCTTGGGGTTGGCATGTCGATGGCCGGCCGCGTTCCGTGGATCGGTCCCGGCCTCGTTCACTTCGTGCTCGGCGGTCCCATCATTGGCGGCGAAGCGCTCAGCAGGTTCTTCACGCTGCATGTGTTCGTGATCCCAGGCATGCTGATCGGACTGATTGGACTGCACTTGCTCCTGGTCATCAAGTGCGGCATCAATGAGAAACCGACACCTGGCGTGCTCGTCGAAAAGGACTCCTATCAGGACGCCTATCACGATCTCGTCGAGAAGCGTGGCATGCCATTCTTTCCGAACGCCGCCGGCCGTGACATGATTGCGTGCGGGCTCACGCTCGGACTCCTCTTCTTCTGCGCCATGATGTTCGGCCCGAGTGGCCCGGCGGGCGAACCCAATCCCGCCTTCGTTCAGACGGCGCCCCGCCCCGACTTCTACTTCCAGTCCATCTTCGCCGTGCTGGCGCTGCTGCCCCCGTACATGGAGACGTTCCTGATTCTGGGCTTTCCGATTCTCGCCATTGGAACGCTGTTCCTGCTTCCGTTCCTTTCGGGCAGCGGAGAGAAGCACTGGAGGCGGCGGCCGATTTCGGTCGTGTTCGTCGTCACGCTTCTCCTGTCGCTGGGCACGCTGACGTATCTCGGATACGTCGCCCCGTGGTCACCGGTCATGGATGCCTGGAGCGGTATCCCGACCCCGCCAGAATACGTCAAGGGCCGAACACCACTGCAACTGCAGGGCGCCATCGTCGTACAGAACAAGCAGTGCAGGAATTGCCACATGCTCGGTGGTCAAGGTGGCAAGCGTGGCCCGGCCCTGGATGATGTGGCGACGCGCTTGAATGGCGATCAGTTGATCAGGCAGGTGATCCAAGGCGGAGGCAACATGCCCGCCTACGGCAAGCACCTCTCGCCTGAAGAGACGACGGCCCTGACGGCCTTCCTGCTGACGATGACCAGTGACTGGGAGCACGAACCCGGAGCCGGATACTCGATGAACCCCCGCCCGACGCAGGACCCGGTTCCTCCAGTCCTCCCCGACTCGTGACGCTGTAGGCTCTTCGGGCCATGTCAGAGCCGACACGCGCCATTCTGTCCTCGTGGACCATCGAGTTCTGGCCCACGGCAATCTGTATCGCCGCCGTGTTCATCTACTGGCGTGGATGGCGCAGCCGAACAGGCTTGATCTCACAGCAGATTCCCCCCTGGAGATTCGCTGCGTTCGTCTCAGGCGTCGCCGCGTGCTGGATCGCCATCGCATCCCCGATCGACGCATTCAGTGGATTGCTGCTGCAGGTTCACATGATTCAGCACGTCCTGCTCATGATGATCGGGCCACCGCTCATACTCCTTGGGTGCCCCGGCATTCCGATGCTCCGCGGCCTTCCGGCCACGATTCGTCGCACGTGGATCGGTCCCTTTCTCGCCTCACACAGCGTTCGCCGACTGTTCCTTCGGCTCACACACCCCGTCGTCGGATGGACGACCTTCGTCGCAGCGACCTGGATCTGGCACCTGCCCGCGTGTTACGAACTCGCCCTTGAGAACGGCGGGTGGCATGAAGCCGAACACGCCATTTTTCTGAGTACCGCGCTGCTCTTCTGGTGGCCCGTCGTGCAACCCTGGCCAAGCCACGCGGTCTGGCCTCGATGGATGATGCTGCCGTATCTTCTCACCGCAGATCTCCAGAACACGCTCTTCTCAGCGATCTACGTCTTTCGGGACACGCCGATCTACGGCGCGTATGCGGCACACCCTGACATGCTCGGCATCTCCACGATCCAGGACCAGGAGATCGCGGGCGCCATCATGTGGTCCGCCGGATCGGCGGCCTTTCTTCTGCCACTCGGCCTGATCGTCAAGGGGCTTCTGCAGCCCCGACTGGCGCTGGCGGTCGCAGGCGTGGGCCCGCCCGCCCCGATCCCACTGCCCGTCCTTGGAGGCGGCGGCGCACTGCCACGCGGTCGGGCATCGAGCGACCTGCTCCGGGCACCGCTCATCGGCCGCGTCCTGAGCAACCTTCGCATTCGACGCGCGGTTCAGTTCGTCATGCTCGCCATGGCCGGTGCTGTCGTTCTCGATGGCCTACTCGGCCCCCGACTCAGCCCGATGAACCTCGCAGGCGTGCTTCCCTGGACACACTGGCGAGGGCTTGTCGTCATCGCGCTGCTGGTCGCCGGAAACGCGTTTTGCTGGGCCTGCCCGTTCATGCTTCCACGCGAAGTTGGCAAGCGGCTGTTTGCGCCGACTCGCCGGTGGCCCAGCCCGCTGCGAAGCAAGTGGCTGGCTGCTTCGCTCCTGCTGGTCTACCTCTGGGCCTACGAGGTCTTTGGCCTGTGGGACTCGCCCTGGTGGACGGCCTGGGTCGTCGTCGGGTACTTCGCGGCGGCATGTGTGGTGGACGCGTTCTTTCGAGGGGCTGCATTCTGCAGATGGGTCTGCCCCATCGGGCAGTTTCACTTCATCGAGTCGCTCGTTTCGCCGCGACAGGTCGCTGCCATCGACCCTGAAGTCTGCCGAGCATGCCGCACGCGGGACTGCATTCGGGGTGGTCCACTGGGAAGGGGTTGTGAACTCGACCTCTACGTTCCCACCAAACGCGGCAACCTCGACTGCACGTTCTGCATGGATTGTGTTCGAGCGTGCCCACATGACAACGTTGGCCTTGTCAGACGCGCATTGCACGTGGACAGTTCCTACGAGGGATGGCGAGGGGCCATCGGCCGAATCTCCGGACGGGTTGATGTGGCGGCCCTCGCAGCCCTCCTGACATTTGGGGCCTTTGCCAATGCCGTAGGCATGGTCGGCCCGGTGCTGTCTTGGGAGGACGCCGTCGCGGCCTCGATCGGGGCATCCTCGCCGGTGATCCCGGCAACCATCGTGCTGGTCGGCATGGCGGCCATCGTGCCTTTGATCGCGCTGCCGCTCGTGTCTGCCTGGGCGCGCCATGCCGGCGCCTGGCACACAAGCCTCCGGTCCCTGGCCTGCCGAGTATCGCTGGCACTGGTTCCGATGGGCTTTGCCATGTGGCTGGTCCACATGCTGTTTCACTTTCTCACAAGCCTCGGAACCATCGTCCCGGTCACACAGCGGGTCGCAGCGGATGCCGGTCTGAACTTGGGCGAACCACAATGGGCGTTGGCGTGCTGTCTCGTCGTGCCCGACTGGCTGCTTCCGCTGGAGTTGCTGCTGCTCGACGCTGGGCTGATCCTCACGGTCGTCGTCATGAACCGGCTCGCCCGCAGTTTCGGCGCCGCCCGATCTGCCAGGGCAACACTCATCCTGTGCGTGCCTGCCGTACTTCTTTTCGCATTGGGCGTGTGGATCGTGCTGCAGCCGATGCAGATGCGTGGGACCATCCTCCCGTGATTCGCGCTGCGATCATTCTGGCGGTCTCATCCGTGGCATGCGGCGACAGTGGACTGGTCCGGACCAGCGAGGCCACGCCCCCGTGGCGCGTCACCATCATGACGGACCCTACGCCGCTGCGAGCCGGGCCCGTCGATGTCTCTGTACTCGTACAGCGAGCACACGGCGGGCATGCCGTGCTCGACGCCAATGTCGGCCTGGAACTCCGCGGGCCCGCGGGACTCACGCTCACGGCCTCCGCGACCCGTGCTCAGGCAGACAACCGGCTCCTGTACGCTGCCAAGTTCACGCTTCCCGCGGCCGGAACGTGGCGTGTCTTGACCCACATCAACCGCGGCGACATCGAGCGGCGCGTGAAGTGGGACTTCGTGGCAGCCGACCCGGCTCCACCGCTGGCCGCAGCATGGCCTTGGCTGCTGCCGGCCCCGATCGGCATCGGTCTCTTCGCCTGCAACCGCGCCCTTCGCCGGAGCCGAAGCCCATGACCGACCCACCGCCCACGCCATTGAAGACGACATCGAACGCGACAGGTCGACTTGGCTGCGTCGGCCTGGCCGCCGTACTGGTCGTCGGTCTGCTGCTGGTCGTCATCTCAACCTGGAGGCTGCACGCCCACGTCGCGAACTACGAGGCCCGGTTCTCAGGACCGGACTGGACGAGGCTTGAAGGAAAGCACATTGAGCACACCGAACCCCTCGACACTCCGACGCTGATCTTCGGACCGACGATCGTGCTCCACGGCGCGACGGCCGACATCGCCATTCAGGGAGGCGACGTGGAACTCCATGGTCTGTACACCGGACGGGTCGCGTTTTTGGGACGGAATTTCGACCTGGCGCCCGACGGCATCGTTGAGGGCGTCATTGACATCAGTGGCGCGCGGCACGTCACCATTCGAGGCAAGGCCGCCGGAGGTATTCAGGGCGCCTGGGATCGGCTGTTTCAGAAGCGCCCTGCAACGGACGACGTTGAAGCACCGTAGTCTGTACGGAAGAGGGCTTCCCCACGAAAGGCGGCACACCATGGCCAAGGCTATCATCGACCCCGGAGAAGTCCGCAAGTTCGCCGCGGACCTTCGACGATTCTCCGAGGGTATGAACGAACAGATGTCCGCGCTGATGTCGCGACACCGCGCCCTGGCGCACACGTGGCGAGACCAGGAGCACAAGAAGTTCGCAGACGAGTTCGAGCACACAATGCGAACACTCGGTCGCTTTCGCGAGCATGTCACAGACCACGTCCCGTTCCTGATTCGCAAGGCCCAGCGAGCCGAGGACTACCTCAACCAGCAGTAGATTCAATGGCGAAGAAGGCGGACGTCACATCAATCGACACCATCGGCCACTTGAGAGGTCAAGTGGTCCAGGCTTCCTCAGCGATTCGGCGCATCGTGGACGAGTGCATCGGGCAGGTCCGCAGAGCCCAACAGTGGCTGGCCAATGATTGCACACGGCACTGGCAACTCGAGTCCCGAAAGCGGGACCAGAAATTGAATTCCGCGCTTTCCGACCTTCAGCGCGCAAGAATCGCCCAGCCGGATGCCGATCCCCGCTCGTTCGTCGATCACAACCGTGCGGTGCGAAAGGCCAAGCTGAGACGTGAAGAGGCGGCTCAGAAGCTGAGGGACGTCAAGACCTGGACACGGACACTCGAGCGGGAAGAAATGATCTTTCGCGCCCAGTTGCAGCGGGTTGCCCAACTGGCCGAATACGACCTCCCGCGCGCGGCGCGATGGCTCGCCAGCCTCGAGTCGCACCTGCAGGGATACCTCGACGAGCCTCCGCCCCTACCGACCCCGCACCAGTTGACCGAGGGCACAGATCCCACGGTCGATCTTGGGCAAGGCGGCACCCCCGGCCCCGACGTGGACGAGGTGGATGAACAGGAGCACACATCGTGAGCCTTCTCTCAAGTGGCGCAGCGCTTCGCGAGGAAGTCTCGGGCCTCACCCATGCCTGGCAGCGCGCCGGAGAGGCGTGGCGGGACGAGCAGCACGAGCGTATGGGTCACCTGTACATCGAACCGCTCAACCAGGGCTCCACCGCTGCGGACAACGCGATCCAGACGATGTCCGCCGTGCTTGAGCGAGTCCGGAAGGAGTGCGGGTGGGGGCATTGACACCGGCACACCCACGAAGACCTGCTCACCACTGATACCATGGGAGCGGCTGCTTCGGCACGATGAACGAGACACCAGACACCAGCCTGATCGATGTCGCCCTACGGTACGTGGAGCAGGTCGTCTCCGTGTTCTCGCGAACAGCGGCTCGGCGTGAGGAGGTCGAGCGGACGTACGCATCTGAAACTGAGGCCACGGCGAACGACCACCGCACTCGAGCGCGGCGACTGGACAAGCGACTGTCGGCCGCAATCGAGGACTGCGAAGACACCAGACGCAGGCGAACAGAGCAGGCCATCGAGACCTCAACGCAAGACCTCGAAACACTGGCCGAGCGAACCGAACAACGCCGGCTGGACATCCTGGACTCCAGCGAACGTCGCCAGAGCCATGTCGCCAAGTCTGCCGAAGGCCGCCGCTGGATGGCGGAGAGTCTCTACGAAGTCGGACACATGAAGGCCGCCGAGGCCGTGAGGCTCGCGCAGGTCGCGCTGGACTCCGCCCGGCACCGCCAAGGCCAGCTTGGCGCCCCAGATGTCGAGGCATCGCCAGACCCGAGCGCCCCCCTGCTTGAGCTGGACCAGATCGAATCACTGCTCTCGCAAGCCGAGTCGATGGCCAGGCAGACCACCGAGACCGGGTGGCGGACCTGCCTCCGAAACGCGATGCTTGGCGCGTGCGTCGTCATCCCGCCCGCCGCCGTGTGGTTGGCGTGCACGAGCCTTGCGAGCCCGGACGCGCTGCGCTGGACACTCGTTTCCGCCGCCCTGGGCATCACCGCGGCAGCCGGGCTTCACATTCGAAGAAGGCTTTGGATCCGCTCGACGGTCCGCCAGGCCCACGCCCATGCAGCAGATGCCACCGCCGCAGCAGCAACCAGATTAGGCAAGATGCAGGCGGAGCTTGCAGACCAGGAGCGGTCCGCCCGTGAGAACCGAAACGCCCGCCTGCAAGAAGTGCGCGACTCGGTCTCGACCATGCTCGACCAGGCCGCGCCGGAAGTACGCTCGGACCTTGAGAAGATTGCGGACCACGCCAAGCGTCGAGAGGCGCTGATTCGCCAGGAACGAGCGCGGTTTCTCAAGACGGTCGAAGATCGGCGTCTTGAGACGCTTGAGCAGATCGAGGCGGAACGAGCCACCGAAACCGAAGCGATTGAGCGGGACTTTGCAGATCGAACGGCGACCAATGAGACCGCATACGAACAGGCTTGGTCCGACCTGGAGCAGGCATGGTCGGACGCGGCGTCAACCCTGCGGTCACTTCGGGAAGCCGCCGCCGAAGCGTCGGCCGGCACCGCGCCCCACATCACGCTGGAGAACTGGTCAGAGGCGCCCCTGGCGACCGCTCCCTTTGCCGAACTTGCGATCGGGAGCATTGCAGTCACTGGGGCGGACATCCCGCCCGGCCCTCCTTCGGATCCCCGGCTCGCATGGGCGGAGCCGCCCTGCGTCGACCTTCCAATCGGTCTGCACCTTGAGTCGGCGCACTATCTCCAGATCGACTGCCCCGCTGCCCATCGAGCGGAGGGCGTCCGAATGCTCCAGTCGGTGCTCTTCCGACTCGTCACGTCGATGCCCCCATCGATGATCAAGCTCATGCTCGCCGATCCGGTCGGGCTCGGTGAGACATTCGCCGGGTTCATGCACTTGGCGGACTATGAGAATGCGGCGGTGTCTCGCGTGTGGTCCGAGCCGCGGCACATCGAGTCGCAACTGGCCAAACGCACCGAGCACATGGAGCGGGTGATTCAGACCTATCTCCGTGATGAATTCGACTCGCTCGCGGACTACAACAGGCACGCCAAGGCCATCGCCGAGCAGTATCAGGCCGTGGTCATGGCTGACTACCCGGCCGGCATCAACGCCAGCGGCGCCAAGCGTCTGGAATCGATCCTCTCGGCCGGAGGACGCTGCGGCGTGATCGCGATCGTCTTGCGAGATACGGACCGGGAGATTCCAGAGCATCTGGAGTCGGCCGACCGCATTCAGCCTGACATCGGGCTTCGGTTTGATGGAACACGATGGGAGATTGTGCATCCGCCGCTCAAGGACTTCCCATTCACTCCGGCAGCATCGACACCACCCGAGGCCATGGCTGGCATGCTCCACCGAATTGGCGAGGCCGCCGTCGAGGGACAGCGCGTCGAAGTTCCCTTCGAGGTCATCGCCCCAACGGACGAGGCGCGATGGACGCGGACCACCGAGACCGAACTCCGGGTCGCGCTCGGACAGACCGGAGCCAATCGCTACCTGGAGATGAGCCTCGGGCGGGGCACGACCCAGCACGCGCTGCTGGCGGGCCGCACCGGCTCCGGCAAGTCGACGCTGCTGCACGTCCTGATCACCAACCTCGCGCTCTGGTACTCGCCGGATGAAGTCGAGTTTCATATGGTCGACTTCAAGAAGGGCGTTGAGTTCCAGACGTACGCCAACCACGTCCTGCCCCATGCACGCGTCATTGCCATCGAGAGCGATCGCGAGTTCGGATTGAGCGTCCTGCAGAAACTCGATCGTGAACTCAGGCGACGAGGCGATGTGTTCCGAGAGGCCAGTGTGCAGGACCTTGCGGGCTGGCGGTCGAAGCGTTCAGAGCGGATGCCCCGCATTCTGCTGGTGGTCGATGAGTTTCAGGAGTTCTTCGTCGACGACGATCAGATTGCCCAGGAAGCCGGGCTGTTGCTCGATCGGCTCGTTCGTCAGGGCCGCGCCTTCGGCATGCACGTCCTGATGGGGTCGCAGACGCTCGATGGCGCCTTTTCGCTCGCTCGAAGTACGCTCGGGCAGATGGGTGTACGAATCGCCCTGCAGTGCACCGAGGCAGATTCATACCTCATCCTGAACGATGACAATCCTGCAGCCCGCATGCTGCGGCGGCCGGGAGACGCGATCTACAACGATGCCGGTGGCAAACTTGAGGGCAACACGCCCTTCCAGGTGGTGTGGCTGGGCGACGCGGAGCGAGACGATGTGCTCGAGGGCTTGAGCCGCCTGGACGCAGACCGCTTTCCTGGAGCGCCTCGACCACAGTTCGTGTTCCGGGGCAATGTTCCATCGCTGCTCTCGAGCGATGAAGCCATCCTCGAACGCATCGCGGCGGCCCCAACGTCGCCCGACACCCTCACGCTGCTTCTGGGCGATCCCATCGCTATCACCGAGCAGACGCGCCTCACACTCAGGCCGCAGTCAGGAGCGAACGCATTGCTCGTGGGGCAACATGCAGAAGCGGCCAACGCGTTGCTGATCGCTGCCTTGCTGCAGGCCGCGTCCGACCTGCCCGCGGCAGCATCACCCGATCAGGAAGGACTGATGATCTGGGTATTGGACGGCACCCCCCCCGACGCACTCTTCGCGGGTCGGCTCGCCGCATTCGGCGAGCGGCTGCCCCACCAGGTCACTCGGGTCACATCTCGCAACGTCGAGGCGGAACTGCAGCGGCTCACGGACATTCTCGATGCACGCGCCGGGACTGGCAGAGCCGGTGGCGCTCACATCCTGGTACTCGGTCTTGAGCCCGGCCGCATTCCCCTTCTTCGACCTGCCGACGACGACTTCTCATTCTCCATGGACGAGGACGCGGCCGCCGCTCCAGACAAGCAACTGGCGGCGCTGCTGCGAGATGGGCCGGTGGCCGGCATCCACTCCATGCTGTGGTTTGACGGACTGAACAATCTCAATCGAGGGCTGAGCCGAGCCAGCCAGCGTGAGTTCCACGCCAAAGTCCTCTTCCAAATGGGCGCCAATGACTCTGGGCAATTGATCGACGCCACGGCCGCAGCCGATTTGGGCCCGAATCGAGCGCTCCTGCACATGGACTCCTTTGGCACCATTGAGAAGTTCCGTCCCTGGGGCATCCCGGACGCGGAATGGCTCGACATGGCGGCCACCACCATCAGGGGCCGATAAACCCCCAAGAAGTGGGATGTGCCGGCCACGAATTGGCAATCCCCCCGCAATTGAACGAAAGCGTTCACAGGCAACACGCTTCTTCCCAATAGATGGGGGTGAGTCCTCTTGTGCAGGGCTCAGCGCACTGACCCGCTGGATGGAGACGCCAGATGCAAGCCTGTGACCACACATCAAACCCTGCTGCACCCACGACCATGCTGCTTCAGGTCGGCTCAACCTGGGCCGTCTGCTCACGCACGCCTGTGCCCATCATCCTGGCTCGATTCAATCACCGCCGCGACGCCGCGCAGTGGCAGTCCGACCACGAACGGCGGGTCGCCAAGCCGAAAGCCGCCTGAGGCGGTCCACGGTCCCCCGGTCGGGGGCCTGATAGACTCCCGGGTTCCCCATGTGGACCCGGAGTCTCAGTTCCGCACTTCTCCTGACGCTCGCCGCCCTGGTGGCCGGCGGGTGCAGTCCTGTGGAGCGGGCAAGGCCCCGCCCCAAGGCCTCCTCATCCATCAAGGAACTCGACGGCCTGCAGACCTCGGGCATCATGCGCGGCACCGTCGGAGCCGACACGGTGGTTCTGGGATGGGATGACAGCACCAGTCCGATGTACCGACCCGTTCGCATTCGCGGGTATGGACTGGTCGTCGGGCTGGACGGCACCGGTGCCCGGGACACCCCACCCGACGTCCGGGCCCACATGCTCCAGGTCATGGCCCGGCACGGCATTGGGTCAGAGCGTGCGGGGTATGGCCACATCACACCCGAGGCCATGCTCGATTCCGAAGGTACGGCGGTTGTCATCGTCGAAGGCATCGTCCCGCCTGGCTCGGTCGGACGACGGCGAACCCCGCCGAGCGCCTCGGGCCGTTTGCCCGAGATCCTCCCTGGCACGACGTTCGACGTCCACGTGTATGCGGACCCGCGTACCGGGACGACCAGCCTGGAGGGTGGCCGCCTCTACACGAGCGACCTCTTCCCGGGTCCGCTCCTGACCGGCGACCGGCAGGCCCGCCGACTGGGTCAGGCCGCAGGACCGATCTTCCTCAATCCATTCATCGAAGGCGAAGACGCCGCCGCGGGTGACATCAACACGCTGAGTGGCCGCATTCTCAATGGCGGCCAGGTCCTTCAGGACATGCCGCTGAAACTCAGACTGGTCAACCCGAGTCACACACGCGTACGGCTCATCCAAGACGCGATCAACAGGCGATACCCGATCGAACGAGGTCAGGTGGCCCCGACCGCCCGAGGTGCCAGCGACGCCGTCGTCGAGTTGACCGTCCCACCGTCGATGCGGGACGATCCGGACACCTTCATCCAGACCGTGATGCACGTCTCACTCAGGCAGATCGACACCGATCGGATTGCCAACTCAACCCGCCGCGCCTTGCAGCGAGACCCCTCAGACGCCCCCTCGGCATACTGGCGATGGGTCGCGCTGGGTCCACAGGCGTTGCCGATGGTCCGAAAGATGTACGACTACCCGGAAGCCCTCCCTCGGCTTGCTGCGCTGCGAGCCGGCGCGGCGCTCGAAGACCCGGTGGCGGCGGAGTCCCTGCGAGAGATGGCGGCTGAGGGCACGCTTGCCGAGCGGCTTGAAGCGGCCCATCTGCTTGCCAAACTGCCGCCCGACCCACGAACCGAAGAAACCCTCCGCGCGCTCCTGGACGACGCGGACGTGGAGGTCCGGCTCCGCGCCTACGAGGCGCTTGAGCAGCTCGGCTCGCCCATCGTCCGGCGCGACCGGATCCCCGGGAAGTTCGAGTTGCACCAGGTGCCGTCGGCGTGGCCAGCCGTGTACGTCACGCAGGCCAGATTCCCGCGGTTGGTCCTCCTCGGAGACGCCATTGAAGTGGACCGCCCACTCACGCTGGGTCTCTGGGACAACAGCCTGATGATGCGCGGCGAGCCCGACGAGCAGGACATCGAGGTCTTCCACCGCGAGGTCCCGTCGTGGCCGGCCAGCATTCATCGGGTCACGCCCGACCTTCGAGAGGTGGTGCTGCTGCTCGCGCACGAGCCGACCGTTGAGGACCCAAGCCCAGGCATGAATCTGACGTACAGCCAGGTCGTGGGCGTGCTTCACGCCCTCTGGAAACGGCAATATGTGGCCGCCGACTTCAAGGCCCAGCAGGACCGCGTCATGGCCGAGCTGCGACGCGGGGCCATGGGGACCGAGTACGAACCGCGCCCGGAGTAGCCACGCTGGCCTCAATGCGGCCAAAGCCTCGATTCTCGCCCGGAATCGCAGGTATTGGCGTGTCGGAACCCCTCCAGACGACATATAGTGGGCGGCACCTGTGGCACCGTGCCACGAAGAGACGATTGAGAGGGACCCGTTCAGGATGAACGGTGGTTGGACAGGAGGTCCAGGCACAGCATGCGTCTGACACACGTCACCGTATCCGGCTTCAAATCCTTTGCCGACACCGTCGATTTTCGGTTCACCGAGCCCAAAGTGGGCATCGTCGGCCCGAACGGTTGTGGCAAGTCCAATGTCGTGGACGCCGTCAAGTGGGTGCTCGGGGAGCGATCCGCCAAGAGCCTTCGCGGCGGCGCGATGCTCGACGTGATCTTCGCCGGCTCCGCTGGCCGAAAGCCGTTGGGCATGGCCTCCGTGGTGCTCACCTTTGAAAACCCGATCGTGGACCGCACACGAGCGATCACCGCCGGTCGCCGTGCACTGGCGATGGACACCGACGAAGTCACTGTCGGACGCAGGTTGTACAGGGATGGCCGAAGCGAATACCTCATCAATGATCGCAAGGTCAGGCTCAAAGACGTCAAGGATCTCTTCCTCGACACCGGTATCGGAAACGCCGCGTACTGCATCATCGAGCAGGGGCGCGTCGCTGCCATGCTGCAGGCGAGCCCCATCGAGCGGCGGACGATTCTCGAAGAAGCGGCCGGAGTGGCAAAGTTCAAACTTCGGCGTGTGGAGTCACAGCGAAAACTCGAACGCACCGAAGTCAATCTCGTGCGTATTCGCGAGCAACTCGAAGGAACCGAACGGCGGCTTCGGATGGTTCGAGGCCAGGCCAAGAAGGCGCGCACGTTCCGTGAGCTCGATGAACGATACCGGACGCTCCGACACGATCTGGTCTTCGACCAGTTCGATGAGCTGCAACAGCGCCTCATCGGCCTGACCAGCAGACTGACCGACCTGGCAGACCAGCGGCGGGAGCTTCAGGAGACAGTGACGTCGCTGGAAGACACCCAGCAGGACGCGGAGATTCGCAAGGTCGAGGCAAGCGACGCCAGAGCGGACATCGAGAAACGGGTGGTGGCCCACGAATCGGCCGCCGCCAGAGCCGGGCAACAGCTCGACTTCGCGACGCGGCAGCGGGACGACGCAGCGACACAGATCTCCACGGACCAGGAGACCCTGGCCGAGATCGACCGCCGCTCCGTGGAACTGAACGAAGATCTGGCCCGCCTCTCAAGCGATGTCACCACGATCGGCGATCAACTGGAAACCGCCGAGCACCAGGTGACGACGCTGAACGACCAGGTTTCGCAGGCCGCCCACACCGTCCAGCAGGAGTCGGCGACGCTTCGCGATGCGCGATGCACCAGGGACGCAATTGCCGAACAACTTGCAGCCGCCCAGACGGACCACTCCGCAGCGGCAGCAAGGCTGCGGTCCATCGACGAACAGTGCGAGAAGTTGTCGCCGAGAGCTGGCGAGATTGCCGCGGCCATCGACACCTGCCAGGACCGTCAGACGCGGCACCAGGAATCTCTCTCACGTGTGCGAGATCGGGTCGAAGTTGCAGATCGCGATCTTCGCCGCCACGATGACGACGCCACGGATCTCGGGCACAAGCACGACGCCATCGCCGACGCGCTGGCGGATGTACGGCACGAGCGAGCCGGGGTTGGCTCACGCCTGCATCTGCTGCAGGAGATGCAGCAGGCTCACGAGGGTCTGACGGACGACGTGAAGCGAGCACTCGACGAGTCGGGCGAGTCGACGCTTGGTGTCCTCGGCGACGCAATCCATACGTCACGCACGTGGGCGGGCCTGGTTGAGGCCGTGCTCGGGCGTGACGTTGAAGTCCTCATGATGCCGAGCCGCGACGCCGCGAAGCGGCTCGTGACGTGGGCCGGCGAGCAGGATCTCGGGGTGGTCATCGCCGTCGGCGGAGCGCATGAGGGGAGCGAGCGAACCCCCCTGCCACCGGGCCTGGACGGGGTACGACACATCCTGGATCTGGTCGAAGTCGGTCAACAGGCGACCGGCATCGCGACATCCCTGCTCGGCCGCACGGCCGTCGTACCAACATTCGAGCAGGCAATGCACCTGTCACAGGCCTCCATGCGGCAGTGGCGGCTCGCAGCGGAGACCGGCGAGATCATCGAGCCAGACGGCCGTATCCGCATCGGTCGGCAGGCGGCCGCGGGGCTGATCTCCCGGCGTATGGAGATGGAAGATCTCGACGTGTCGGTTTGCGAGTTCGATACACGCATCGCCGGTCTCGAACGCGACTTGGAGAGCCTGAGGGATGCCTCATCGGCAGCCGACCGAAGACGGCGTGAGGCGGCGGACTCGCTGCAACAGGCCAGCAATCAGGTCGTCGATCTTGAGTACGGGCTTCAAGGCATCTCGACCGAACTCAATCGACTCCAACTGCAACGGTCCGAGCACGAGGACGAGCGACGGGACCTGCAGGTCCGGGCCGCCGAACTCCGCACGACGCTCGCCACCCTGTCCGCAGCTTCTGACACCAAAGCGACGGAACTGGCCGAGATTGAGGCGCGTATCGAGTCCCATGAGTCCGCCGCTGAAACGGCCAGGATGGAACTGCATACCGCCCAGGAGACGTTGGCCGCCGCCCGCGTCGAGATCGGGCGACTGTCGGAGCAACATCAATCTGCCCATCGTGAGCGGCGGCATGTCGAAACTGCGGCCCAGGCCGAGGCCGACCGCCGCACATCGACCAGAGAGCAGATCGGACGGCGAACCGCCCAACTGGATCAGTACGCGGCAGCCATCGAAGCATCTCGGATTCAAGTTGATGCCAATCAACAGGACGCCGCAACGGCCAAGCACGCCTTCGAGTCAAGCGAAGCCTCAGTTCTCGAGGCCGAACAGGCACTGGCGTCGGCGAAAGCGTCGCTGCAGGCAGCCCAAGGTAGAGGACGCATTCTCGAACGCGACCACCACGCACTGGAACTCAGCCGTCGCGAGGCAGAGATCAACCGGGAGAACCTGGAAGAGCGAACGCTCGAAGAGTTGGGGATCGACCTTCAGGTGGCCCACGAGCAGTGGAAGTCGACCACCGACGTGTCCGACGTTGATCGTGAAGCCGCCCAGGCAGAAGTGGCCGAGCTCCGGGAGCAGATCAAGGCACTTGGCAATGTCAATCTCGACGCAATCGAGGAAGAGAAGCACCTCGAGGCCCGCAACGATGAGCTCATCGAGCAGGTGGCCGACAT
>CAZSSV010000019.1:0-15932 GCA_964609425.1 uncultured Isosphaeraceae bacterium
CCGCGCGCCGCGGCCCCCCGGGCCGAAGCGGGTGGGCACGACCCGACAACCATGATCGAGCGTGACCCCGAGCCCCCACCCCAGTCAGACTGATCCCAATCGGCCCCGGGAATCGACTGGAAGTCACGCGGGTCGATCCGTAGGCTTCGGGGATAGGCCCGGTTCGGGTCCAGAGAGGAGTCGGGCATGTACATCATCCCGGTCGCCCTGACACTGTCACGCGTCATCGCTGCAGATCCACCGCTGCCTGAGCACACCGATGCCCCTGGTGGATTGACTCCCCAGATGGTGACACACATCGCAGACCAGCGCCTCGAGGCCGACGGACTCGGGCCAGGAAGTCTCTCAAGCGCGCTGTTTCCGATTCTCCGTGAGCGGACGATCGACGCCATTCAGTTGAGACATCGCCTGCAGGCCATGGAGCAGGAGTTTCAACACCTTCAAACGCAGTTGCGTGCGCTTCAGGAGTTTGTTGAGGATCATGCTCAACTCGGCCCGGATTACCAGTCATACAGAGCGGTCATCGAGGAGACCCGAAAGCTGACGGCGTCCCAACAGAACCTCAAGCGGCAACAGGAGCGGGCTGAACGTGATCGCAAGCGTGAGGAGGCCCGCATCAAACGGGAGCAGGCGGCGGCCAAGGTCAAGCAGGCCAAAGCAGCGACCCAGCGGCTCCAGAAACTGGGGTTCTCCACCATCGGGCAGGATGTCTGGCTCAGCCGATCCGCCTACGCCTATGCATCGACCAGTGTGTCCGAGCAGATGGTGTACTTCCAACCGACAGCCACTGGGGAGTTGGCACCCGTCACGACCATCGAGAATCGCTCGGAGATTGACTACACCCGCATGACGATCTCTGGAAGCCTGCTCAACGGCGCCTCAGACACACGAAACGTCGGGGTCGCATTTGTGTTTCGGGACGCACATGGAAATCAGATCGGCCAGGAGACAGTCGTCATTGAGAACGCCCGGCCGGATGTTCCGTACCCATTCACGGGGGAATTGATCATGGCATCGGACCAGCCATTTGCCAGCCACACCAGTTGGGTTCTCTTCGCCGACACCGCGCCGCCCGCCACCGTCAGCACGCCGTCCATCGCGCCAGGGCCGTCCGGAAGCGGGGGCCAGGCGACTCCATGAAAAAACCACCCCGCCTGCCCTGGAGAGACGGTGGCGGCATGCGTCGCATGGTCATTCCGCTTGTGATTCTGGGCGTGGGCGTGGCCATTGCCCTCTGGTCCGACCCCGAAGCGGCCCACAAGGAACGAAAGGACGCCCTCGCTGCGGCGGTTCTGCATGCCTGCAACCCACAAGCCCCGCGACCCACCATCACATGGCCGGCACCCATCCTGCAGGACATGTTCAACGACCAGATCACGACGTGGTGCGACGGGACACAGGTCAAAGGATTCTCGATTGAAACGCGCCCGGATGTGGAGGACGTGCTGGTCCTTCGTCACCCGAACCATCCGGCGATGGAGGTGCGGTTCCAGCCCGGCGCACCGCATCCAACCGTGGTGGGAATTCGGTTGCTCGCCACAGATTCGGCTGAGCAGACGGAATCTGCGGCGCCACCGAGGTAGCCTGCCCACATGGACGTCTGGATCAACGGTCAATTCGTGAGCGACACCGAAGCGAGCGTCTCCGTCTTCGACGCGGGGCTCCAGCACGGGATTGGTCTCTTTGAGACGATGGCAGCACGTGGAGGGCGGTGCTTTCGAGCCCGCGCGCACATTGACCGGCTGATCGAATCGGCAACGGTGCTCCGCCTGACCGATCGGCTGCACGCCGAGCCGCTCGAACAGGCGGTGCAGCACGCCCTCGACCACGCCGGTGTTGGGGACGCGCGGGTACGACTGACGGTGACCGGTGGCGACTTGAACGCCCTCCGCAGCACCGGGGCCGGGCCTCAGGATCCCACGTTGCTCATCGTCACGCAGCCTCCAACCGAGTATCCCGAGTCGTTCTTTGGGGAGGGAATCGCGGCCACACTCGCCGCTGGCCGGCTGAACCCATGGCAGACCGGGGCCGGCCACAAGACGCTCGACTATTGGCCCCGCATTTCCGCGCTGCAGACGGCGGCCTCGGTCGGCGCGGGCGAGGCGCTGTGGCTGACACCGGACGCCAAGGTCGCCAGTGGCTCCGTCAGCAACATCTTTCTCCTCGCAGGAGGCACGCTCATCACCCCGCCAGCCCGCGGAGAGCAAGCCAAGGGAGACATGATTCCGCCGGTGTTGCCCGGAATCACCCGCCACGTGGTTCTTGAATTGGCTGAGAAGGCTGGAATCAGTGTGCAGCGGAGACTTCCGAGCCTCGACGACGTCATGGAGGCGGATGAAGTCTTCCTGACCAACTCCAGTTGGCACGTGCTCCCCGTGACATCGCTCGGGCTGACCGTCCGCGGCGATGGCGACGACCACGAGACCGAACTGCGGCGTCACCGCATCGGGGAGGGTGAGGTTGGACAGACCACCGCAGACCTGCGAGCGGCGGTGCTGGAGTGTATTGAGCAGGAGACCTGCCAGGACGCGCCATCGTGACCGAGCCCGGCGGCAGTTGGCGAAGCGGTGGAATGCCCGGAATGGGCCAGGCGTTTCGTGTCTTACAGGCCCGGCCCTCAGGCCCTGGCCGCATCGCCATGCTCGTGTTTTTGATCATTCTGGCGTTGCCGCTGCTCGCCCTGGCGATCATTGCAGGCATCGTGTCGATGGCCGTGTTCCTCGTGCTCGCCGGATGGAACCGCCTGTTCAGGAGGGCGACACCGGACTGGGCGTCACACGACTCCGACGGCAGAAAGGGTGTTCGCGTCAAACGGTGAACAACTCGTGGACGTCGAACCCGCCCACTTCGGGCCAGTATGATCGCCTCGCCCGCCATGACCGCCTCCCCCCGTTTCACGCACCTCCACCTGCACAGCGAGTACTCGTTGCTCGATGGGCACAGCCGCATCACGCCCCTGATCGAACGAATCGCCGATCTCGGTATGACGTCGGTGGCATTGACCGATCATGGGAATCTCTTTGGCGCTGCAGAGTTCTACACGAGCGCGAAGAAGGCTGGAGTCAAACCCATCCTTGGCATCGAGGCCTATGTCGCGCCCGAAGCAAGAACAGACCACCGCCCCTCGACGGCGGGACCAGACGGCGGGTTCCACCTGGTCCTGCTTGCCCGCACCACCAGAGGATGGCAAAACCTGCTCCGCCTGAGCAGCGACGCGTACCTGAAGGGCTTCTACCGCAAGCCAAGAATGGACAAGGACATTCTGAGTGACTTGAGCGAGGGATTGATCGCCATCAATGGTCACCTCGGCTCATCACTTGCATACCACCTCGTTCGCTTTGAACGCACTGGTGATGAACGCCACTGGAATGCGGCCATCGAGGAAGCAAGGTGGCATGCTTCGACTTTCGGTCCCGACGAAGACGGTGAGCCATGTTTCTATGTCGAACTGCAGCGCTTGGGTGTTGAAGACCAGACAGCCATCAACCCACACCTCATACACCTGGCGAAGACCCTTGACCTTCCGATTGTCTGTGACAACGACGCCCACTTCATACGAGCGGAGGACCACGACTCACATGACACGCTCTGCTGCATTTCAATGGGCCGCACCAAGGACGACGCGTCACGGCTGACCTACCCGCCGGACATCTACGTCAAGTCGCCCGAGCAGATGGCCGAGGCCTTTCATGACGTTCCAGAAGCCATTGAGAACACGAACAGGATTGCCGATCGGTGCGAGGCCGACATCGACTTCAGTGTCAGCCACGCACCGGTCGTCCGCGTCACGGCCCCCGAGAAGATCGCGGCGTGGGATGGCCAGGGGGATCTGACGGAGTGGTTCAAGCAGTGGTGCACCCACATCGAACTGCACCCGTACGACGCCGAGAAGGACACGGACGTTGACCGTGATGGGCTGGAAGCGGAGTGCGATCGGGCGCTGCGGTGCCTCGCAGAGGCTGGTTTGATCTGGCGGTATGGCAGCGACGACCTCGACGAGACCATCCGCGCTCGATGCGAGCGGGAACTGCGCATTCTCTCTGAGAAGCGCATCAGTGCCTACTTCCTGATCTGCTGGGATGTCGTCAACTGGGCCAGGCAACGCGGCATTCCCGCCAGCGCTCGTGGAAGTGGCGTGGGAACGATGGTCGGATACGTGCTTGGACTCTCCAACGCGTGCCCCGTGAAGTACGGCCTGCTCTTTGAGCGCTTTACAGACCCAGACCGATCTGAGTACCCCGACATCGACATCGACATCTGCCAGAATGGGAGAGGCGATGTCATTCAATATGTTCGAGAGAAGTATGGACACGTTGCGCAGATCATCACGTTCGGACGCCTGAAGGCCCGAGCGGCCATCAAGGATGTGTCGCGTGTGATGGGCCTGGAACCCGTTGAAGGGCAGCGACTGTCCAATCTTGTGCCCAATGAGCTCAACATCACCATCGATGCCGCACTCAAGTCGGCCCCGGATTTCAAGCGAGCGTACGAGCAGAGCGCGTTGACCAAGCGGGTCGTGGATGAGGCCAGGAAGCTCGAAGGCCACGCTCGACATGCCGGAGTCCATGCCGCCGGCGTCGTTGTCGCGACGCAGCCGCTGGACACCATCGTCCCCTTGTGCCGGGTCAGCGGAAACGACGAGGCGGTCACACAGTGGGACGGTCCGACGTGCGAGCGAGCCGGGCTGCTCAAGATGGACTTCCTTGGGCTGCGAACACTCTCGACACTGGAGTTGGCCCGCGAATTGGTCCGCGTGACGCTCGACGAGGCGTCGATCTGGGCCGCCACCGGTCGAGCGGTGGGCGAGGGGCCGCATCCGCTTGACCTCGACCGCATTCCCTGGGATGACCAGACGGTCCTCAGCCTGTTCAGGCGTGGCGACACGTCCGGAATCTTTCAGTTTGAGTCGACGGGAATGCGACAACTGCTGCGCGAGATGCAGCCTGACCGACTCGAAGATCTCATTGCGGCCAATGCGCTCTATCGCCCCGGTCCGATGGATCTCATTCCGGAATACAACGCTCGAAAGCACGGCCAGAAGGATGTGCCGAGTATCCACCCGATCGTGGATGCCTACACGGCCGAAACGTACGGCATCATGGTGTATCAGGAGCAGGTCATGCAGATTGTGCACGGCCTGGGTGACATTCCCTTGCGGCAGGCCTACTCACTCATCAAGGCAATCAGCAAGAAGAAGGTCGATGTCATCGACGCTGCCCGAGGAGGCTTCATCGACGGGTCCGCAGAAAAGGGGCTTTCCCGGAAGGAAGCAGAGAACCTCTTCGACCTGATTTTGAAGTTCGCAGGTTACGGGTTCAACAAGTCACACTCCACGGGCTACGCGATCATCGCCTACCAAACGGCGTGGTTGAAAACATGGTTTCCCGTGCAGTACATGGCGTCGGTGCTGACGTTCGAGAGTGGCGCCAAGAAAACCGAAGACTGGGCGCCGTATCTGGAAGACTGCAGGCATGTCCGGTTTTCAGACCACACCGACGACCGACCCCATGAGGGTATCGAGGTCAAGGGCCCGGACATCAACCAGAGTCGCCGCCGCTTTACGGTGGTGCATGAGGAGAATCAGAGGGCGACAGCGTTGGATGGTGCCATTCGATTTGGACTGGGCGGCATCAAGGGTGTCGGCCAGGCGGCCGTCGAATCACTGATCAATGAACGAGATACAAACGGTCCGTACCAATCACTCTGGGATCTTTGCGAGCGGGCGACGCCTGGATCGGTCAATCGGGCCACATTGGAAGCCCTGATCAAGGCTGGCGCGCTGGACTCGCTGCACGGCATCCAGGCGCGTGCTGGAATGGCAGCTGGGGCTGAGTCGGCCCTTCGCGCTGGGCACAGCCTGGCCCGCGACGCTGCATCTGGGCAAGGCCAGTTGTTTGGTGGCCCAGATGTGGTGGAGGCCGAGACTGAAACCGAATCCATGAACCTTCCAGACATCACGCCATGGACGGACCGTGAATCGCTCGGCCACGAGCGTGAGTTGCTCGGCTTCCATGTGTCGGGTCACCCCCTGGACGAGCATGACGACCTCATCAGCACATTCTGTACAGGGTCGCTCTCGATGCTCTCGACCATGCCTTTGGGACGACAAGTGCGGGTTGGAGCCATGATCGCCGCGTCACGAATCGTGACAATCCAGCGCGGCCGCAACGCCGGCCAACGTATGGCGATGATGTCCCTGCAGGATCGCGTGACGTCCATGGAGGCCGTCATGTTCTCTGATCACTTCGCCCGTGACGGACATCTTGTGGCGACCGACGCGGTTGTCATCCTTGAAGGCCACCTCGACATCAACAACCGAAGCGGTGACCGGCAGTTCATCATCCAACGCGTGCTCGCGCCCTCGGACGCGGCCCGATGCCTGACCGAGCGAATTGAGTTGCGTGTCCCGATGCGGCCCGATGAATCAGAGCGGGCCGCCGGTGAGCGTCTTCGCATAACGGCGGGGGTCATCAAGCAGGTTGGGGGGGCCCGAACTTCCGATGGCGGCCATCCGGCAAACGTCATCCTGCACCTGGACATGCCGGACCAGATGGTGACGCTCAAGAGCGAGTTCCGCGTCGTTCCACACGAACAACTCGTGCACCAACTCACAGAGATGCTCGGGGGCCGGGACCGGATCAAGTTGGTCGGGACCATTCCGAGGGCCGCTGAGCGACCCACCACGTATCGCGGGCGTCAGCCCAAGGGCGATGCGTAGGCCACTCAGGCCGCGAGATCCCATCCCTCATCTGCGGGCTCATCAGGCCACTCGGGGCGTGATCGCTTGTGAATACGCACGATCTTGGACAGTTGGTCGGCAATCAATCCGCGAAGGACGTCGAGCGTCGCAGCATGTTGGTCGTCAAAGCCTGTTTCGGCGTCCCTGAAGAGCGCGAACACCGCCATACAGTCGTCCCCGTTGTGACACGAGAATGCGGCGACTTCGGACCCGACCAGTTTTCGCATGTCACCACCGGCCGCATCTGCAAACTCGGCGGTGTCGTTGAACCGGATAAGGTCGCGCTCTGTGGACATCGGGCTGCAGATGATTCCGCCAAGGCTGTTGAGCATCGGCATGAGATCTTCGTCCTGCCACTGGTAGTTGACGTACGCGCCGACGCCATACTCTGCGTCTCCCTCGCGGAGATACACCACAGCATTCGTAGGTCCAATGCGTTTCAGAATGTACTCAAGAGAAGTTCGAAGCATGTCCTCGACATCGAGCTCCTGAGACATGATCGCCTTGAACTCGCTGGACATCGCGACATCCGTCATCTGGGTTCGCATGGACCGGTAGGCCGACGCAAGATCGCTGCACAACACATCAACCTGATGGGACATTTCGTCCCGGGCTTCTGTCAGTTGCTTGCAGTTCTCAGTCAGTGCTTCCAGGTGGGCATCACGACCTCGATGCGCCCGAACTCGAGCCATGATCTGCTCCATGCGTTGCGCGATTCGGGCTCGATCCTCGGGAAGGGAGAGCCAGTCCGAAGCACCGCCCCGAACGGCTTCGACCAGGGCCTCGGGGGTTGGTGAACCTCCGTACACGATGGCGCGAGCAGAAGGAATGGCGGCCTGGACCTCCCGAATCAATCGCAGCGAAGCTGTCCTTGTGTCGCCGATGGCGAGAATGTCGGGCTTGATGGTCGTGATGATGCCATGGGCGTCTTCATGCGTCTCGACACAGTCGCATGTGTACCCGAGCGTCTCGAGCCGCGCCATGAGGCGGTCGCGATCCATCCCACGCGGGCCGACCATCAAGATTCGGCCAGGGGCGGTGTCGCAATCCGTCTTCGAACTGTGCTGCTTCAGAGGGTTCATCACATGGCTCCAGGTGGGTGATCCGTGCCAGGTCTCCTGCCCAGCCAACGCCGGCATCGGCGCAATTCCTGGCCGGTTCCAGTCGGAGTCCCGCACAGACTGCACATTTCATGCCCCCGGACCACATGTGCCCTTCGCTCGGGTCGCCCCGGCAGCACGTTTCCGAAGTCCACACAAGGAGATACCAGCGCGAAAGAATGTGTGCCCGGGCCGCCGACTTATCGGGCCTCAAACAGGCGGGTGGCCTCGGGTACGCGGGGGTACAGGGGGCTCAGGTCCGCTGGCTCGACGAATCGCCCGGCAGCAGCCAGTGCCTCGGTGGCATCCAGACATGCGGCCGCTTTGAGCTTCAGGGGCATGATGGGAACGGTCCCCACCCGCTCCACCATGTCAGCCGGAAGGCTGGTATCTGCCATGACTGCCTGGCACCCCTTGATCGCGACCAGGACGCCGTCAGCCGAAATCAGTCCGGGCGTCCCTTTGATCGCGCCACCAGGAGCCACTTGGGTGCACCACACGGTCCCTCGACGGCTGGAGAGCAGCACCGCAACACGGTGCGGGCAGTCTGCGGCCGCCACGACTGCGGTCGGAACAGCAACCAGTTTGCATCCTGTGGCCATGGCCAGCGCCCGAGCTGTCGATACTGCGATCCGCAGCCCGGTGAAGCCACCTGGTCCAACCGACACACCAAGGACGCTGAGCTCAGTGGGCTCGGAACCCAGCTCACGAAAGAGCCGATCAATCTCCGGCATCAGACGATCGTCAATCCCGGATGCGGACTCGAGGGCTGCAGCGCGAACCACGCCGTCCGCGCCACGGATCGCCACACCACCATCACGATGCGCGGTCTCGATGGCAAGATGCACACTCAACCAGCGACCTTCCTCGCTGGAAGCGTTTGGATTGGAGATGCGGACGCTTCGAAAGTATCGACATCAGGCGGGACCGCCAGATCGATCGACAACACAGCACCCGCATCCTGATCGCTCGCAAGTGCAAGGACATGCGGTCCCATTCGGCGTACGCCACCGTCTATCTGAACGTGCCCAATGATGAAACACTCGACATCCCAGGCCGACCGAAGCGCGTCAACCTCCACCTCGGTGAAGCGTCGGCCCCAGGTCAGCAGGTAGGCGCCGCCGCCGGGTCCCCTGCGATCTTCTTCCACAAGTTGGCGGTCGAGCACCGTTGGGTCGAATCGCTGGAGGAGAACGGCATCCGGAAGTGAGTGTGAACACTGCACACCGCTGGCCGTTCGGACCGCCAATGGCATCGCGCGCAGGAATCCATCGATGGCGATTCCGACCTGCTCCCACGACTCGCCAAAGCTCATGGCGAGCCCATCTTCAAAGAGCTCCACGCTGTTGCCGCCACCCTTTGTGACACCCACACCCATCAATTGAGAATTCTCATGGTTGCCGAGCAAAGGATGCACCTGACCGGGGTGTGAGAGTAGGAGCCGAGCGGTACGGACCAGCATTCGCCAACTCATGTCGCATCCATGCAGGAGGGTTGGGCCGTGAATCAGCTCCTGGAGGACCAGATGATTGGCGGGCTGGCTGAGATTCGCAGCGCCGATGATCCGTTGGTAGTTCGGAAGATGGTCATGCAGATCACCGGCAACCAGGAGATTCCCGTGATCCGGAAGGTGTACGGTGCAGCCGACCCGCCCAGTCGTCGATCGCAGACACGCCGCTGCCCGAACAAGCACATCGATCACCGCCTCGGCATCGGACCAGTCGAAGGCGGTGCTCATGAGCCACTGGCCGAGCGGCGACCGAAAATGGCCGAGGATTGCCCGGCGGAAGCACCCTTCCGCTTCATGCCAATCTCGGTCATACGCTCCCATGCGCTGCGAGCGGTCGCTTCAGACTGCTCGACTCCGATGGACCTGCGGCCGTGCGCCCGGGCAACCGTCCCGGTGGTGCCACTTCCAGCGAACGGATCAAGGACCAGATCGCCTTCGTGTGAACAGGCCAGTATCACGCGTTCCAGATACACCTCGGGGATCTGGTTCTGATGTCCATGCCGGCGTTCCGCGTTGTTGCCTTGAATCCGGCCCCAGTACTTTCCATACCACACGTCCATCGGAACTCGCATGCCCTTGTTGGCAGACTTCTCCATCGTCCGCTTGTCACCGTAGATACTGGCACGGTCTGACTGCTCAAGCACAGCGTCTGGGTTCCATGTACGGTTGTCCGGATCTTTGCAAAAGTAGAGGGCGTGAACCTTGCTCATGATGAACGACGAGTTCCGACACTGGCCAAACCGAAAGTGCCAGACGCACCAGTTGATCATCACAAGACCACGCCGTTTCAGATGCAGAACAACTTCGGCAGCGGAGTCGTCCGGAATGTTGACCCACAAGCTCCCAGTAGGACTCAAGGCGTCGATGCAGCCATCCAGCCAGTCATAGGTGAATCGCTCGTAGGTCGCGCGTGACATGTCATCGGACCAACCGTCATAGGGAACATCCCAATTGAATGGTGGGTCGGCAAAGACCAGATCGACCGTGCCCTTGTCGGGCAATCCCGCGAGCACATTTCGGCAGTCGCCAACGTACAGCCTGGTGTCAGGGTCCGAGGTGTGCCACGCCGGTTCCACAGCGCCAGCAACCAGGGCGTGCTTCGGAACCGAGTCGCCCATCAATCTGATATCGGCCGCAACGACATCTTTCCTGCTGGATCGATGCACGCCGATGGCGCCCGAGGGCCCCGCCTGTGTCGTTGTGGGATTGGTGGCCATACCGCCCAGTATGGCAGGTTCCACACGGCAGCGGTCCCGTCCTCGCCTACAATCGGCGTTCATGAGCGTCGCGCCGTACATCGCAGGAGCAGCCGTTCTGGGTGGAATGACCATCGTGGGATGCTCGCCCAGTTTCACAGCCATCGATCAACACGTCAATCAACTGCTGATCGAAGGCACCAGCAGTGTCAACGCCTCAACACCTCCCAGGCCCGCAGACACCTGGGCAGAGATCGACGCCAGTGAGTCGGTCATGAATGAGAAGCATCCGTCCACCGCCAATCCACCGGTGGACACCATGGCGTGGGCCACGACTGACGAGATTGACGCGGCGGAGGTCCTTGAGCGCTTGGTTGCTTACGAGTCAGAAGGTGGAAGGACGCTGACGCTCAAGGACGCGCTGGCGTGGGCGTTCGAACACGGTCGAGAGTATCGCTTTGCCGAAGAAGACTATCTGCTCACCTGCCTCAGCCTTGTGTTGGAATTGCACCTGTGGACGCCGCAGATTGCGGACACGGTCGCCCTGCAATACGAGCATGAAGACGGTGACAACGACTTCCTTCAGTCCGCACAGGGGGTCGTCAATACCTTTTCGGCGAGCCAGCGTCTGCCGTGGGGAGGTGAAGTGACGGCCTCCTTCGTCGCTACGTTCGCACGTGAGGTCTATGGCCAAGCGTCCGGGTTGACTGGCAGCGACACAACCAGAGTCGGCCAGTTCTTTGTCGGAGGGTCGCTTCCGCTCCTCAGGGGTGCCGGCATGATCGCGCAGGAAGACTTGATCCAGGCCGAACGAAATCTCATCTACGCGGCGCGGTCATTTGAACAGTTCCGCCGCGACTTCTGGGTCCGGCTCGTTCAAGGGTGGTTCGGACTTCTCGTGCAGCGACGCCAGCTCGACAATGCGATTGAGTCGACGGTCCTGCTGGAGAAGCTTGCCGAACGTCAACGCGCCCTGTACGACGCGGGCCGCGCCCGTCTTTATGATGCGGCTGAAGCTGAGAATCGAGCTCTGCAAGAGCGATCACGCGTCGCCGGGCTTCAGGAGTCATATCGACTCGCGGTAGATCGCTTCAAACTCCTCATCAATCTGCCCATCGAACAGCCGGTCACCATCGACCCCAACACCATTGCCATTGACCCACCCGTCGTCGATCTCGACCACGCCGTCGAGGTCGCCATGGGCCAACGCCTGGACCTCCAGACCGACCGGAACCAGTTGGTTGACAGCCAGCGTCGTGTGCGAAATGCGCTCAATGGCCTCCTCCCCGACCTGGACCTCGCCGGCGAAATGCGATTTGGGTCCAACGACACCTTCTACTACGACGCCGTACTCCCATCCATCGAGGACATGGAGGCCGAGGCCTCACTGACCCTCGGCCTTCCCCTTGACAGGCAAGCGGAACGCATCGCAGTCCGGCAGGCTCAAGTCGCACTGGAGCGAGGCCGGCGAGCGTTTCGGCGGCTCCGGGATGAGGCCGCCATTGAGGTTCGTACATCGGTTCGGGACATCGACGCCAACCTGTTCTCACTGGACATCCAGAGGCGGAATGTGGACATCGCCCGCGTCAACATTGAGTCGATTGACGCCGACCCTGACTCCTACACGGTGCTGGATCAACTCGCCGCGATTCAGTCGCTGCAGCAAGCCCAGAATGGACATGCCCAGGCCTTCCGGAGTGTGCAGGAGTCGATTCTCAACTACCTCAATACGACCGGTCAGATGCGGATCAGCCATGACGCGTCGCTGATACCCCTCCCCGGAATGGTCATCGGATCGACATCAACCCTCTCATATCAACAGCCTGAGTCGGCTGCTGTGAACGTACACTGAGTACCTGACATGCTTCACGACAGACACTTTCCAAGGCGTGGCATCAGCACAACAGGCATGGTCCTGACCGCAGGGGCGCTGGCCATGGTCGTCATCATCAGCCTGATCGCGGGTGGTGGCGGCGGAGGGGATGACATCGTTTCGGAAGCCGACCTGCATGAAGTCGCCACTGGAACGTTTGACATCACCATTCCCGCCTCGGGCGTCCTGGAGGCGCGGGAGATGGTCGAACTGAGGTCAGGTCTCGACGGGACCGCAACCATCATGGAGATCATCCCGGAGGGCACTTCCGTGGAGACCGGGCAAGTTCTGATTCGGCTCGACGACAAGGATGTGCGGGATCGAATTGAATCGGCTCAGGAGAACGTCGTCGAAGCTGAAAACCGCGTGGAGACACGCGCCGCCGAGCTTGAGATCTCCCAGAAAGCCCGTGAATCAAGTCTGGCCAACGCCGCTGTCACGATCGATCAAGCCAGGTTGGCCAGACTCGCGTGGGAGGAGGGTGAGGATGTCACCACCCGAAACCAGCTTGCGCTGGCAGTACGAACAGCTGAAAAAGACTTCAAGCGGCTCGAAGAGAAGTACGCCAAATCAGTTGACCTTCGAAAGCGCGATTTCATCAGCCAGAACGACCTCGAGCAGGATGAGATCAACATGATTCGAGCCGAGGCGGCCCTCTCCAGGGCACGTCTCGAAAAGGAGGTGTATGAGAAGTACACCTACCAGAAGGACAAGCAACGGAAGGAATCCGACCTCAAGCAGGCCGAAGACGAACAAGTGCGTGTTGACACACGGACCCTCGCGGGTGTCAAGAGCGCGGCGAGTAATCTTGATGCGGCCAAGTCCAACCTGGAGTCCAGGCAGGAGCGGCTCCTGAAGTACCAGGATCAACTCGAAGCATGCACAATCAGGGCGCCGTCGCCCGGCATGGTCGTCTATGCGACGACCATGCAAGGCGACCGCTGGGGGGATGCGGAACCATACCGTGTGGGTTCTAAGGTCTCTCGAAACCAGTTGTTGATGGTGCTCCCCAACACCGAGTACATGATCGCGGTCGTCAAAGTCAATGAGGCGCTCAGTGGCAGTGTGAGGCCAGGGCAACCCGCCACACTACGCATGGACGCGTTCCCCGAGGTCATCCTTGATGGGGCGGTCACATCGGTCGGTGTGTTGGCTGAGGACGGCGGGTGGCGCGACCCGAACCGACGCGAGTACTCGGTCACGCTCTCTCTCGACAACCCGGACGATCTGAACCTGAAGCCCTCGATGCGGTGCGCGGCGGAAATTCTGGTCGATGAGGTTGGTGGCGTCCTGCACGTTCCAGTTCAGGCTGTCCACCGATCCGGCCGTTCGACCATCGTCTATACGACCGATGGGGGCATGTTCAAACCCACGCCGGTGACACTTGGACGGGCCAGCGCGCTCTACGTCGAAGTGCTTGTTGGTCTCGACGCCGGGTCACAGGTTTTGTTGCGCGATCCGCCACCCGGTACGGCCATCATGCCGGACTCCGAGGATGAGCCGGTCAGCTAGATCATTCACCCCACCGAACCGGAAGTTCGTGAGGAATGCTGAGGTGGTCGAGCAATCGGCCTGCCATGAAGTCGATCAGATCAGACACCGACGTTGGCTGCATGTAGAAGCCTGGAGCGAGTGGGGCGATGATGGCACCCGCGGCCGACAGGCGGTCCATGTTGCCGATGTCGATGCGACTGAGCGGAGACTCTCGGTGCGCAAGAATCAGCCGCCGGCCCTCCTTCAGGGTGACCGCTGCAGCCCGCTGGACAAGGGTTGCCGTGATGCCCGAGGCAAGCGCCCCGAGGGTATTGCTTGAGCAGGGAACGATCACCATGCCGTCGTGCTGAAAGGACCCACTTGCAGGCACCGCCCCCATGTCGCGGCCCGAATGCAGGATGACGTGAGACGAATCGCCGGCTCCGGCCAGCGCTGCCGCGTCTGTCGAATTCACACCGCACTCTTCCTTGAGCAGCCGCCTTCCGAGATCAGAGATCACGACATGCACTTCGATGCCACGCATCGCCAGCAGTTCGATCGTCCGCAAGGCATACGGGGCGCCCGACGCTCCACTGATACCAATCACGACCCGTCGGCGCTCGTCCGTCCACGACATGGCCTACAGGGTAGTCGTCCAGACCATTCAGGCCGGATGGCCGGCAGGGCACCCATCCACCGTCTGTCCATCCCGAGGTGCCATGTGCCGCCCAAACCCAGACCAGTGGTACACTTGCCCCTCGAAATGGAGGGGTTCCCCATGCGGCACCTGCGCGTTGTTGGATCAATCATGTGTGTGGCCGCCCTGCTCATGGCCACTTCTTGTGGACCGGAGACGCAAGGTCCCCATACGGCATCCACCGAGTCTCCTGAGCCGCTGAACGCACGCGTCCCAGACGCCGTCGCGACCGCGGTCGATTGGTGGATCACACGCGAGCCGACAGCCATGTCCAAGGGACCAGTCGCCATCTCCCTGGCCCCATCGCTGGCGAGCGCCCGCGATCGCATCGCCGATCTGCTTCCAACGTGTGACGTGACGGATACCGACTCAAGCGACGCCCTGGCCGTTCGGGCTGTCCGCATGCACTTCACATCGGCACAAGTCGACCTTGATGCGCCACACGATGGGCGGGGCAGGCAGCTCATTACGGTCGATCTCTCGAAGTACCTCCTGACCCCGTGGCAGGTCTCAGGCGCCAATTGGTGGCGATTCAATGACCGACAACTCGAGCGAATCACGAAGGATGCGGTCGCGTCAACCCGGACCGCCACGGACGAAGCAGGTTCATCGGACAAGGCCCCAGAGACCGCCGACGCCACCGATGAGCACTGACCCCAGGCACGCTGCTTGGATCGACGAGGCGATTGAGCAGGCCGAACTGTCTTGGTCGCAAGGGGGTATTCCGATTGGATCCGTACTCGCAGACGACGCGACTGGCGATGTGGTTGCGCGTGGACACAATGAGCGTGTGCAGACCGGAGACCCCACTGCGCACGCCGAAGTCTCATGCATTCGCAACGCGGGGCGGCGGCGGGATTGGCCTGCGCTGACACTGGTCTCGACCCTGAGCCCGTGCTGCATGTGCAGCGGAACGACGCTGTTGTTCAAGATTCCCCGCGTCGTCATCGGCGAGAACACGTCGTTCATGGGGGCCGAGTCATGGATGGCCGCGCACGGGGTCGAGTTGACCGTGCTGAATGACGCCCGGTGCATCGCCCTTATGGAACGGCTGCTCAGGGAGAAGCCGGACCTTTGGGCCGAAGACATCGGCGAGTAGCGGTGCTCATTGCCCACCGATTGTCAGGACGCCAGGAGCCGCGGCATCCGAGGCGTCGGGTCGAAACATCCAGGGTGTGGGCGATGTTCGACGAAACACCATCCACCAGAAGAAAAAGAGCGTCACGCCGCCCTGCATCACCGCGATCACAACCGGTGAGACAACACCCCGGCCGTCCAGAAGCATGCCATCGCCTGGAAATGGGCCGAACCCAAGCAGGGCCGGCAGTCTGAACCAGTAGTAAC
>CAZSSV010000019.1:15942-16835 GCA_964609425.1 uncultured Isosphaeraceae bacterium
TAGTAACAGGACACCGCTGCCGCGCCGAACATGGCGGCGAGCCGACGCTGCACGGGTATGGTGGCGGCCCACCGAAGGATGAGGTAGGCGGTCAGCGTCACAACAAGCCCACCAAACGGCCAACTCCACGTCGAAAGCTCGCCAACGGGCGCGCCGTCGGGAACCTGAAACCACCCCCACACATACCCGGGAAACCCGCCGACCATGACGTTCGCGGCGATCCATCGGGACGGAGTCAAGACGCCAATGCCGTGCCGCTGCCCGGGGGTTGTATCCGGGCATGGGGTCGCGCACTTCACACACGAGCGGCAATGTGCACTTGTCACCGTCACCCCGGGGCGAGTGCCGTACAACCGCTCGACCGCGTGCACTGGACACATTCCCGCGCACCACCCCGACTTGCCGCCCAGCCACACGCCCATAGCCACCGCCACGACACCGGCTGAAAGCAGCAGCACGGCCGTTGCCGGCCCGCTCTGATTGAACCAGGGGTGGCGAAGCGGCACCAACGCCAGCAGCACCACCACACCGAGCAGTGCCACACGCGGCTGGGTCGTCGCGGCCAGCAGTCGACCACGTGTGCGGCCGATGGTCCGGGGGATCTGGGACATGGTCCCAAGCGGGCATATGTTTCGCCAGACGCCTGGCGCCAGCACCACCAATGCCGGCGCCACTGGGATGAGAACGTCCCAGAAAGCATGCAAGCCCACAGCGGGCCACCACCAGAGGGCTGCCACAAGCGCCACAGCCACAACCACCATGACCCACTGAACCGCCGACCACCACCAGATCACCCGGTCCCGCTCCCCGGTGGTTCGGTAGGGGGATGTACAACACGCCATGAGGCCGCTCCTGAGCAGGTTCCAGGACGAATATAAGGATACAGATGTCTG
>CAZSSV010000020.1:0-16748 GCA_964609425.1 uncultured Isosphaeraceae bacterium
GGGCTCATCGGAGAACGACACGGCGGCGAAGAAGGAGGCCGACACGAAGCCGGTTGATCCTCCCGAGAAGAAGATTTCCGGTGCCACGTCGACACCGACCCACGCCGCCCGTGAGGGTCGAGGTGTGGGCAATCTCGTTGACAAGGCAAAGCGGCGATCGAAGGAGGCGGCCGGAAAGAAGCCCAAGACGCGAAAGCGCCGACCTTCTGTGTAGCAGCCAAACGCCGCTGAGACCCTCTCAGTTCGGGCGTCGGGGAAAGGGGACTTGGCGCTTGTGGGCGGCCTGCGAGCGGGCCATACTCAAGCGATGGGTCTACGTCACATGCTGCTGGTGTTCGTCTGCGGAGCGGCGGCGCAGTCCGCGGTGCTCACCGTTGACGATGATCGCGTGGAGTTTCCGGATGCCCTGTTCACCGATATCCAATCCGCCGTCGACGCGGCTGTTTCAGGTGATGAGGTGCTTGTGTACCCGGGCATGTACACGGGAACGGGCGAGCAGGTCGTCGATACGCTCGGAAAGTCGATCACCATACGGAGTGTCGCCGGCGCCGGCGACACCGTCATCGACGGAGAGCAGTCGCGGCGGTGTCTCCTCAGTTCGACCAACGCCGCACCGCAGATCGTGATCGAGGGCTTTCTGATGAGAGGGGGGTCTGCCGATGGGGGCGGCGGTGTCAAAGTGAGCGGGCATGCGGTGACATTTCGGCACTGCAGAGTCGAGCATTGTCGGGCCACTGAGGCCGGGGGCGGCGTATTGCTCTCCGGCAGCGACTCCGCCTTTGAGTGGTGCGAGATCAGTGAGAACGAGTCCGACCTCAATGGCGGAGGGATGCTCGTGCTTCACAGTGACGCCACGATGCACAACTGCGTCGTGTCCTCGAATGTGTCCTGGTACTTCGGGGGCGGCATTTGGTCTGACGGGTGCTCATTCGACTTTGTGGACACAGACCTGGTCGACAACACGACGGCGCACGGGGGCGGCGGCATTCGGCTCAGCGGTCCATTCGAGACGTCGACGTTCGATGGATGCATGTTTTCCGGCAATCGATGTGAGGGCTTGTGGAGCGGTGGAGGCGGCGTGTATGTCTATCAGTCCATGGCGATCTTCAAGAACTGCGAAGTGTCGAACAACTTCGCTGGAGGAAGTTCGGGAAGTGGTGGGGGCGTTCTGTGTTGGGAGAGCGATTCGGCACTCGTGGAGTGCGACATCAGTGACAACGAGGTGACACAAGAAGGCGGCGGTGTGTGGGCAAACGACTGCAGCCCCACGCTGACCACCTGCGACATTTCCGACAACACCGCCCGTTTCGGGGGCGGCATCGCCTGTAAGGACCACGCCCATGCATCGCTTGAGGTATGCACGCTCTCCGGCAATCAAGCCGAGGAGGGTGCCGCCGTCTGGTGTCAGCAGTTTTCCTCGCCCCATCTGACCGCGTGCCTGGTTCGCGACAATCTGGCAAGTGCGGCCGGAGGCGGCGTGTACGCTTCGACGAACGGCTGCAATCCCGCGGCCGGGCTGACCAGTTTCTGCCACAATCTCCCAGGTCACATCGACGGGTGGGCGTGGCAGGATTTCGGAGGCAACTGCTTTGAAGATACGTGCGAGGACGTCAATGGTGATGGGCTCCCGGACGCCTGCCAGTGCCTCCCGGACTTCAACGGCGACCAACAGGTTGCGATCGATGACATGCTGCAGGTCCTGGATGTCTGGGGATGCGTCGCGTGCCCGGTGGAAGATCTCAACGGTGACGGCGTCGTGAACATTGATGACCTGCTCGCCGTCATGTCCCTGTGGGGTCCCTGCCCCGACGCATGAGCCGACCAGATCGGCGGTCCTGATTCGGGACTGATACGATTCAGTCGAATGCCACTTCGATATACGGCGAGGATTCTCGATCACCTGTCCCGTGAAGACGGCCGACAGGCGACTGTTCATGAGATTGCCCGCGCGTTTCGCGCACGAGGAGAGGACAAGGCACTCCTGCGGGAGGCGATCCGGGCGCTGCTCGAGGAAGGTGCCATTGAAGAGTCGGGATCGCATCTCAGGCTTCCTACTCTCGGTGAAGAGGTTGTCGGGGTCTATCGAGGTACGCGTCGTGGCTTCGGATTCGTGGTCCCTGACTCACCGGTTCGGGAGGGAGATGTCTACATTCCCCGCGGCGCGGCGGAGGGTGCCATCTCGGGTGACCGAGTCCGCTGTGGTGTCGCTCGCAGGCATGGCTGGAAGGGCGGCTCGCCTGCAGGACGGATCATCGAGGTGATCGAGCAGGGTCAGACCACCTTCGCGGGCACCGTTGTGCAGCGCAAGGGCGGTTGGCTCGTTGAGCCCGATGGCAGGCAGTTGCGTGAACCGGTCATCATCCGTGATCCGGGAGCCAAGAGCATCAAGGTCGGCGACAAGGTTGTGTTCGATCTGCTGGTGCCGCCCGACGGCGACTATCTCGGCGAAGGCGTCGTCATGGAAGTCCTTGGAGCCGCAGGCGAGCCGGATGTCGAGACTGCCGCTGTTATTGCAGCGCATGGTTTGCGGACAGAGTTTCCTGCCGAGGTCGTTCGCGAAGCGAAGGAGGCTTCAAAGCTGGTCGAAGATGTGGGACCGCATCGCGAAGACGTTCGCGAACTCGTGACCTTCACGATTGATCCTCCTGATGCGAAGGACTTTGACGACGCCATCTCGATCAGTTGGGATGAAGAGGCCGAGGAGTGGGAACTTGGCATTCACATTGCTGATGTCGCCCACTTCGTTCAATCAGGAAGCGCGCTGGACGAGGAAGCCCACGCTCGCGGTAACAGCACGTATCTACCGAGGCTCGTCATCCCGATGTTGCCGGAAGTATTGAGCAACGGGGTGTGCTCTCTACAGGAAGGTGTGGATCGCTGCGCCAAGAGTGTGTTCATTCGGATCGATCGGCGCGGGCGAGTTCAGGAAACGCGGTTCAGAGCGACGGTCATCAACTCCGACAAACGATTCACGTATCTGGAAGCCCAGTCCTGGATCGAGGGCGACGGAAAGGCCGCTCGCAGGGAGAGCAGGACCGATACCGAACCAAGCGAGGCGGTACTTCTCGCGGTGCGTGAGGCGGATCGCCTTGCGAGGGTCATCCGAAAGCGTCGGCTGCGTGACGGCATGATCGTCCTCAATCTCCCCGAGTCGGTGCTGTCATTCGACGATGAGGGCCGGGTTTCCGACGTCCAACAGGAAGACAGTGCCTTCACCCACACGATCATCGAGATGTTCATGGTGGAGGCGAACGAGGCCGTGTCCCGGCTCTTTGATGCCTTACGGACACCAATACTGAGGCGCATCCACCCGGAGCCGGCGCTTGAGGATCTCGCCGAACTTCGGATGAAGGCGGGAGCCGCGGGCTTTCGCGTCCCGGACGACGCGACCCGGCACGATCTCCAGAAACTTCTCGATGCGACGCGGGACCACCCGTCGTCACGGGCTGTGCACTTTGCGGTCCTTCGGACGCTGACGAAGGCCGAGTACAGCCCCGCCATCGTCGGGCACTTTGCCCTTGCGAGCGAGCACTATGCCCACTTCACCTCCCCGATTCGACGGTACCCCGACCTCGTCGTCCATCGCACGCTCGAGGCGCTCCTTGAGCACACGGGCAACGGGCAGGAGCGGTTCACCGGCCGCAGGCGTGGTGAACTCGAGCAGTTGATGCGGGATGACGGGCGACCGCTTCCGCAGGACGAACTGATCGCGCTCGGTAGACACTGCACGGAGACCGAAGGAAACAGCGAGGCCGCCGAGCGAAGCCTCCGGGAGTTCCTCGTGCTCCAACATCTGGCCGAACACCACCTCGGCGAAGAACTACCTGCCGTGATCAGCGGCTTCAATCCGGGTGGGATGTGGGTATCGCTCGACCGTTTCCTCGTCGACGGACAGGTCACCTGGGAGAACTTTGGAACCTCGCGCAGGGACCGCTGGGTTGAGTTGCAAGGGCAGGGCCGGATGGTTGCCAAGGGCAGCGGCGCGGTCATTGCGGTTGGAGATCCGGTCACCGTGCAGGTGGTCCGCGTTGACCCGACCAGCCGCCACATGGATCTCCTGCTCAAGGAGCGGCCGGATCGCACCACGGTCGACCTGCCGCCGACGCCTCGGGAGCGTCGCGGCAAGCCCAGGCAGGGCAGTCACGCGAAGCGATCCAGGGGCGGAAAGCGCCGCCGACGCTGACGCGATCCGCATCGTCGAGTGGTACGCTGCGGATTCCAGATCAGGAGGTCCGTCATGTCCGACCAGTCCGGCATCGAGTCAGTTCTGCACGAAGACCGCGTCTTCGACCCACCAGCCGATTTCACCGAGCGGTGTGGTGGTGCCTGGGTGGAATCCATGGAGATGTACAAGGAACTCCACCGGCAGAGTGTGGAGGACGCTGACGACTTCTGGGACGCCGTTGCCAACGAACTGGACTGGTTCAAGCGTTGGGACACCGTGCTTGAGTGGGACTGCCCGGATGCACGATGGTTTGTTGGCGGCAAGATCAACGCCTGTCATAACTGCGTCGATCGGCTGATCAACCTTGGCCATGGAGACGAGACGGCGATCATCTGGGAGGGCGAGCCTGTTCTTGACGGTGGCCCCGAGATTCGACGCCTTACCTATCGAGACTTGAAGGACGAAGTCTCTCGATGCGCCAACGCGCTCAAAGAGATCGGCGTGAAACGGGGAGATGTTGTCACGATTTACATGGGCATGGTGCCTGAGTTGACGATTGCAGTGTTGGCTTGCGCCAGGATTGGTGCGCCCCACAGCGTGATCTTCGGAGGCTTCTCATCGCAGGCAATTGCTGATCGCGTGGACGATGCTGACTCCAAGACCATCATCACGTGCGATGGGGCCTGGAGGCGAGGCAAGGTCGTTCCGCTGAAGAAGAACGTGGACCAGGCGTTGGAGATGACCGATCGCGTTGACAATGTGCTGGTGCTCCGCCGATGCGACAACGACATCGATATGCATGCCGGTCGCGATTACTGGTGGCACGATCTGGTCGACCATGCATCCGAAGAGTGCCCGTGCGAGGAGATGGACAGCGAGGACATGCTGTTCCTGCTCTACACCTCGGGAAGTACGGGCAAGCCAAAGGGCATCGTTCATACGACGGGTGGCTATCTCGTCCATACCTTCTTGACCAGCAGATACGCCTTCAATCTTCGCCCCGGGAACGGGCATGTGTATTGGTGCACGGCGGATGTCGGTTGGATTACAGGGCACTCCTACATCATCTACGGCATTCTTCAGAATCACGTCCCAACACTCATGTATGAAGGTGCTCCGAACCATCCCGAGCCGAATCGGTTCTGGGACATTTGCGAGCGGCATGGCGTGACGCATTTCTACACAGCCCCGACTGCCATTCGCGCCTTTATGAAGTGGGGCGAAGAGCACCCCCGCAGGCACGATCTGTCCAAGCTGCTGGTGCTCGGGACGGTCGGCGAGCCGATCAACCCGGAAGCATGGATGTGGTACCACCGGGTCATCGGGCATGAGCGGTGTCCCATCGTCGATACGTGGTGGCAGACCGAGACCGGCGGGCACATGATTACGCCGCTTCCGGCGGCGACGCCGACCATCCCGGGCTCGTGCACATTGCCGTTTCTTGGCATTGACGCTGCGGTCGTGGCCGAGGACGGTGGTGAGCAGCCTGCGGGGACTGGCGGACTGCTGGTGATTCGCAAGCCGTGGCCGTCCATGCTTCGGGGTATTCACGGAGATCGTCAGCGTTTCATCGACACCTACTTCTCGCGTGTCGAGGGCATGTACTTCGCCGGGGACAGCGCCCGGCGGGATGATCGCGGGTACTTCTGGATCATGGGCCGCATGGACGACGTGATCAACGTCTCCGGCCATCGACTCGGCACGATGGAGGTGGAATCGGCACTGGTCAGTCACGATGCCGTCGTCGAGGCGGCCGTCGTCGGCATGCCACATGACATCAAGGGGACAGGGATCGCAGCATTCTGCACGCTCGGCCCAGACTGGAAACCCGACGAGGCGTTGGCAGACGCCCTTCGAGCACATGTGGCGGAGGAGATCGGGGCCATTGCCAAACCGGACATGATTCGGTTCACGGACGCGCTGCCTAAGACCCGATCCGGAAAGATCATGCGGCGACTGCTGCGGGATGTGGCTGCAGGCCGTGAGGTGGCCGGCGACATGACCACGCTCGAGGACCTGAGCGTGCTGGCCAGATTGCGAGCCACCAACGACTGATCGCCTCTTGAGGCGTGAAAACGGCTCGGCTTGCCGACCAATACCCATGGTGGGTATGGTGGAGGGTTCGCCTCGCGCCAATGGCGCGGTACAGGCCTTTGGAGAAAGAGGAGTCATCCCATGCGTACATGGCGTCACACAGTTGGTACAGGAGTTGCCCTTGTCATCGCCGCGGTGGCGGCTGCAGCTCCATTTCAGGGGGCGACCGTTCCTGACGGCGTCGCCAAAATGCTCCCCAGTGACGCCTATGTGTTGGCGTACACAGACTCGCTGCAGGAGTTTCAGAAGACCCTCGTCACGACGGTTTCTGATGTCGAGCCGCAGATGGCCATGATGGTCGCCATGGCTGGCCCGGCGGCGCAGCTGAACATGCTCATCCGCAAGTCGGACGCTGGGCCGGGCAGCGCAGGAGTCGACCTGAACGGCCCAGCCGCCTTCTTCCAGGCGGCCCCCGTCACGCCGGGTGGCAGTCCCATTGGTGGGGCGGTCTTCAAGGTGGCCGACACGACCGATCTGGTCGCCTCGCAACCCGGCATGTTTCTGATCACGGCTCCCGGGTCTTCCTGGATTGCGCTGGCCACTGCCGACTACACACCGGCTGGTCGAACCGAGCCGATCACCACCGGGATGCTTGATGCTTCCCTGGGCGTCAATGTCGACCAGGCCAAACTGGTGGACGTCTACGGACCCCAGATCAATGCGCTCCTTGCATCGATGCAACAGCCGCTTCCGGCGGGCACAGTTCCCGCCGAGCAAGCCGAGGCCATGCAGCGCGCCCAAGCAGCCAACGCGGCCAAGCTCCGCATGTTCCTCGACATGGTCGCCTCCTGGAACATTGGGCTCGACCTCAACGGGGCCAACATCGACGCGCTCCTTCGCAGCACGCCCGTGGCGGGGACACCGATGGTGGTTCCATCCGGCGGGCTCGACGCATTGACCAGGCCGATTCCGACCGACATGTCCATTCGCGGCGTGTTCGACGTGTCCGCCATGGATCTGATGATGACGATGTCCCAGAGTGACATTGAATCCATGCCTCCCTCAGCAAGGGCGAGCATTGAGAAGTTGATGCCGCACTGGATGAAGGCGGTTGATTCGATGAAGAGCGGGGTCGCGTTCGGGATGTCCTTTGGTGACAAGGGAATCGAAATGGTGTCCGTCATGGATACGACCGATCCAACAGGTGCCCTGGACATGGTGAAGCAGGCGTGGGCCGCGCTGGCGGAGTCCGATCTCGGCATCAACGCCAAGCCCATCCAGATTCTCAGCGGAAACGGTGTGGGCTATCTGGTCACCATCGACGCCAAGCGGATGATGGATGCCATGGGCATGGCGGGAATGATGCCGCCGCCGCAAGAGGGACAGCCCGGGGGGCTGGAGATGATGCAGGCCATGTGCAACAACCTGACGGGTGAGCACGGTCTGCCGATTCGGTACTTCGTGCAGGGTGACTCCATCCTGACCGTGGTCGGGAACGCCAGGCTCGGGCAAGCGAAGTCGCTGTGGGCCTCGGGTGGCGCGGACAACGACCTCGCGGCGCTGCTTGGCGAGTCTCTGGCCCCTGCTACGTGGGCGATGACGATGGACATTCGGCAGATCGCCGACGAGGGCATCGATATGGCGCGTGCCATGCTCGGCCCATTGGGCGCCATGCTGCCGCCTTCGGTTCCCGCGGGAAGCCCGGTGGTCCTGACGATGGTTGGCGGCTCCAACGGGAAGACCTGGGACCAGGTGCGGGTCCGCACCAACCTCAAGGACTGGTATGCGATGATCAACCAGTTTCAGACGATGGCAGCTCAGAAGTCTGCGTCGGCAGCGCCCTGACCCCGACGAGCGTGCTTCAGAACACACACGCGGCCCTCCCTTCGGGGAGGGCCGTTGTCGTTGGGTGCATGAAAGACCCTCTTTACAGGGGGCGTCGACTGGGGATCCAAGATTCGAACTTGGACTAACTGATTCAGAGTCAGTCGTGCTACCGTTACACCAATCCCCAAGGGTGAACCGGGCATGGTAGCCGATCCCCAACAGCGATACCATCCACGACATGACTGACTATGTGACCGTATCGGGCGCCCGGGTTGGTGTGCTCATGGGCAGTGCCTCGGACTGGCCGACGATCGGGAAGGCCTCCTCCACGCTGACCGAACTTGGTGTTGTGCATGAGTGCAATGTCATCTCGGCGCACCGGGCCCCTCGGCGATTGGAATCGTATTGCCAGACCGCCGAGTCACGCGGCATTCACGTGCTGATCTGCGCAGCCGGAGGCGCGGCCCACCTGGCCGGTGTCGCTGCTGCGTTGACGCACCTGCCTGTGCTTGGATGTCCGATGAAGGCGTGGTCCACCGAAGGACTCGACTCTTTGTTGTCGATGGCACAGATGCCGCGTGGCATTCCCGTTGGCACACTTGCGGTCGGGTCGGCTGGGGCCGTCAACGCCGCCTTGCTCGCAGTGTCAATGCTCGCGCTGGCCGATTCGGATCTGCGGGAGCGATACCTTGCGTATCGATCCGCGCAGTCGGCGGCGACCTTCCCGCTTCCGGGGGCGCCCGGCCATCCAGACGAATGAACCTGCCCGACGGCTTTGAACTCACCGACATGGACGCATTGCCGGACAACCCGGTCGATGCCGTACGCCGTTGGCTTGAGGAGGCCACGCAGTTTTCCGGCCGGCCAAACCCGCACGCCGTGGCGCTTGCGACCTGCGGCGCTGACATGCAGCCTTCGGCGCGGATGATGCTGCTCAAGGGGTTCGACGCTCGCGGGGCCGTGGTCTATACCAATCTCGAGAGCCGCAAGGGAAGGCAACTTGGCGAGAATGCTCGGGCTGCGCTGTTGCTGCACTGGGACATCTTGGGCCGACAGGTCCGGATCGAAGGCGAGGCATCGCACGTCGGAGACGATGAGGCCGACGCCTATTTCGCCTCGCGCCCGTGGGGGAGCAGAATCGGGGCTGTGGCGAGTGATCAGTCCCAGCCCCTTGAGAGCAGGGATGCGCTGGCCGAGCGGGTCGTCGAGGTGGCGATGCAGTATCCAATGGGCTCAACGGTCCCGCGGCCCATGCACTGGTCCGGCTTGCGGGTGTCGCTCGATCGGGTTGAGATGTGGCAGGAGGGCGACGACCGACTGCATGACCGCATCGTGTACACCACCCGAGAAGGCGGATGGGCCACATCGAGGCTGTGGCCCTGATGACGTTCAGATCTCGCCGGCAATCCGGCGAGCCTGCTCGAGGACGTCGGCGGGAAAGGAACCCACCGGCCTCGCAGGTGGGGGGTCAGGCGACGGGGGCTTGACCACGTCCCGGGTGGTGGGCCGCTGCGAGGGAAGGGTGTCGAAGTCGGCCGCCTCAACTTCTTCCTGGAGTGCCGCCAGTTCCGCCTCCCCAAGCCCGAACTCAGCGGTCCAGTCGTCAGAGCCTGGCGGCGGAGGGTCGGCTGGGGCGGTGCCTCTGGCCACGTCTTCGAGAATCGTCCGCAGGAACGCCTCAGAGTCCAACCACTTGCACCGCCTCCGTTTGGCGGCCTTTCGGAGCCGGCGGTCGGACGAAACAACCACCAATCGCATGGGGTCTGCCGCCCTGGCAATGAGATCTTCCACCAGGTCATCAGCCTCGAGCTTCGACCCGGACCACAGGAGGTGAATGGGCCTTGGGAGCCCCTGAGGGCGGGGTTGAGGCGGGCCGTCGCAGACGAGGACGCAGTGGGCAGTCTGCCACCGGGTGGCTTGCATGAGCCGCCCCAGCCCCGAGAGGCTCAGACCGGCCAATCCCGGGGGCAGCACCCCGGTGACATGCAGCACGTTCCACGCGTCCACGATCACGCTCATGAATCGCACCCTACAGCACCGATTGGCTTGCCATGGGGGCCGGTTTCCGCTCTAATGCGCGGCTCGAATTCCCCCGAGGAGGGCGCTACCAGCTTATGGCTATTCGGATCAAATCACGGCACGGCGAGTCTGTCAATCAGATGCTTCGCCGCTTCAAGAAGCTCTGCGAGAAGGAAGGCCTCACGAAAGACGTGAAGCGGAAGCAGTACTTCGAAAAGCCCTCGGAACGCCGCCGCCGCGCCATGCGGAAGGCGATTGCCCGAGTGGCCCGACTGAACGACCCACAGCCGCAGCCCAGCCCGAAGGGGAATCGCGGCGGTCCCGGCGGCGGCAGTCGGAGTGGTGGTGGTGGTGGCGGCGGTCGCCGCTGAGTTCCCATGCAAACGACTCGAGGCGGTCACACGGTGATCGCGTCACGTACACACATTTGGAATCGATCGGTTTTCGACGCGCGATCGGTGTCTGACGGCACCGGCGTGACGACTGAGGAGTGAGATTCGTGAATACGCTGCTTCTTTCTACAAACGACGTTCAAGGCGTCAACGCCATCATCGAGCACGCCTGGGTGTGGTTCATCGCCCCGATTGGTGCGGTCCTTGCGTTGCTCGCTGCATTTGCGTTCAGCCGCAACGTCATGAGCAAGAGCGAAGGTGAGCCGGAGATGATTCGGATCGCCGAAGCCGTTCGTAAGGGTGCCATGGCGTACCTGAAGCGGCAGTACAAAGTGGTGTTCGTTGTGTTCGTCGTGCTGGTGGGCATCCTCGTGGCACTGGGCTTCCTCGGTATTCAACCGAAGGTGACCGCCATCGGCGTACCGATCGCCGGGCTCTTCTCTGGCTTGTGCGGTTGGTTCGGCATGAAGATGGCGACCAACGCCTCGGCTCGTACAACCTTTGCGGCAAAGCAGTCGCTCAACGACGGGCTGACCGTTGCGTCCCGCAGTGGTGCGGTCATGGGCCTGGTTGTTGTGGGTTTCGCCCTGCTTGATGTCAGCGCCTGGTTCCTGATCTGGAACTCATTCTTTCCCGAGCAATCGCTTGAGGTGACGACGGCCGTCATGCTGACCTATGGCATGGGTGCCTCGACCCAAGCCCTCTTCGCGCGTGTCGGCGGCGGCATTTACACGAAGGCCGCTGACGTGGGCGCTGACCTTGTGGGCAAGGTCGAGGCGGGCATCCCCGAGGACGACCCCCGCAACCCCGCGGCGATCGCCGACAACGTCGGCGACAACGTTGGTGACGTTGCGGGCATGGGCGCGGACCTCTACGAGTCCTACTACGGGTCCATCCTCGCCTCTATGGCGATCGGTGCGACGGCCGCCTTCGCCGGTGGCCTCGGAACAGGTTGGGCGATGAAGCTCGCCGTGGCACCCATGGCGCTCGCAGGCATCGGCATCATCTGCTCACTCCTCGGGGTCTTCATTGTGCGTGCCAAGGAAGGTGCTTCTTTCAGTCAACTGCTCAAGGGCTTGCACATGGGCGTGTGGTTCGCCTCATTCCTTGTCACCGTCGGGGCGGGCGTGCTGTTCTGGCTCCTGCTCGGTGACGGCGACGGAGTCTTCGCCTGGTGGCAGCCATGGCTCGCCATCATCACTGGCCTCGCCGCCGGCCTGATCATCGCGTTTGCGACCGAGTATTACACGTCCTATGAGCACGCTCCCACTCAACGCATCAGCGAGCAGACCCAGACCGGTCATGCGACCGTCATCATCGCCGGTATCGCCGAAGGCATGAAGTCCACATGGGCTCCGCTCATTGTGATCGTTGCGGCCATTCTTCTGGCGTTCGGCTTCAGTGGTGGCTCCGAGAACTTCCTTCTCGGTTTGTACGGCGTTGGCATCGCCGCGGTGGGCATGCTCTCAACGCTTGGCATCACCTTGGCGACCGACGCCTATGGCCCGATCGCCGACAACGCAGGCGGCAACGCCGAGATGACGGGCCAACCTTCGTTCGTTCGCGAGCGGACAGACATGCTCGACTCGCTCGGCAACACGACGGCTGCCACCGGCAAGGGTTTCGCGATCGGCTCGGCCGCGCTGACCGCCATGGCGCTGCTTGCGGCCTACGCGATCGTCGTCAAGGGATCGGTGGTCGAGAAACTCTCGGTCGATGAACCGTCCACGATTGCTGCACACGTGTCGCAGGCAAGTGCTTTCGCCAGCCCCGGGGTGCAGTCCGCATTTGATAAGGCAGGTGAGCACACACTTCACCTGACCTATCACGGTCACGGTGAGTTCAAAATGGTTGCCGAAGCGGGAGACCACGTCGCTGCAGGCGGTGGCCTACTGCTGGCTTCCAATGCGGTTGCCAAAGGTGTCGGCAATCTCTTTGAAGACGGCAAGACGGTGACTGCGACCGGGCAATGGGACAGCCTTGCTGGCGAGTACGACGTGACCGCGGGTGGCATCAGCTTCGATCTGGTGCCCGCAGACAAGGCGACGCTTCAACACATGGCGGCGTTCTACAACATCTCCATCATGAATCCCCGTGTGCTTGGTGGCCTGTTCCTTGGCGTCATGCTTGCCTTCGTGTTCTGCGCGATGACGATGAACGCCGTTGGTCGTGCCGCCTACCGGATGATGAATGAATGCCGCCGTCAGTTCAAGATGATGCGGGAGAAGTTCAAGTCTGACGGTATGTCCGAGGAAGACGTCGCAGATCCGATGAAGTGGCCGACTCGGGTTGAGATCAATGGTGTTGAGTACCCCGACTATCAGGAGTGCGTGTCCATCTCGACGGCCGGTGCGCAGCGTGAGATGGTCATTCCGTCGCTCCTGGCGATCATCACCCCGATCGTTGTTGGGCTCATTCTCGGTGTCGGCGGTGTCATGGGCCTGCTCGTTGGCGGCCTCACCAGTGGCTTCGCCGTCGCCATCTACATGGCGAACGCCGGCGGCGCGTGGGACAACGCCAAGAAGTACATTGAGGCTGGCCACCACGGCGGCAAGGGCTCTGACGCCCACAAGGCTTCGGTGACTGGTGACACCGTCGGTGATCCGTTCAAGGACACGTCCGGCCCCTCACTCAACATTCTCATCAAGCTCATCGCAATCGTCTCGGTCGTGTTCGCCGGTCTGGTGGTCCACTTCGGTCCATCCGTACAGGCGGCATTCGGGCTCGGCTGATCACGAGCATGAGTGACCAGAACAGCACTTCAGCGCAGGCCCCGGAACCCGGTTCCGGGGCCGCTGCGCTTTCTGGAGATGCGATCGCGTTTTCAATCGAAGCCGCCAGAACTGCGGTCGATCGACATTGCACGGACGTGCGAATCTTCGATGTTCGGGGTCGAAGCCAGGTGTGCGATTACGTGGTCGTCGCATCGGGGACGAGCGATCGGCAGGTCCGGTCCGTCGGCGCCGAACTCGAAGACCTCGGTGACGCACATCACATGCACAGGCTTCGTACGAATGCCGATCCAGCGTCCACTTGGGTGGTCGTGGATTTCGTTGATGTCGTCGTGCACCTGTTCGAGCCGTCGCGGCGGGCGTATTACGATCTGGATGAACTCTGGTCGAACGCCCCTGAAATTGACTTCGCACGCGACTCCGAAGCGTGATGGTGTGGTGGCCCGCCCTGTTGGCAGTCCTGGCGGTGGGCACCTGTCCCGAAGGTGTGTGGGTGGGCGCCTGGACCATGCCTGAGGGCGAGGCCCGCGGCCTGACCGTGGCCATTGAGGCGACACCCAGTGGAGAGCTCGAAGGTACGGCAGCCGGGCCGGGCGTGGACCGCTCGCCGCTGAGGGCCCTCACTCACGAGGGAAGCGTGCTTCGCTTCGAGTGGGGCGAGGGAGCCGGCGCTGCCGCGTTCCGAGGCGTTGTGGATGCGCACTGCGACACCATCGCCGGAACCGTGCGAGCCGGCACGACGGGGGTGTTTCATATGCAACGCCGACCGAGCGTGCACGACGATCCGGCGGCGCAGATCTGGACAACGGTCGGCGCGTCGGGCGGCCCCGAGACGTCTGATATCACCGTGTACCTGCTGCAGCGGGGCGACCGGTGGTTGGCTGAAGTTGATGCAACGCACAACGCATCGACCATCAAGGCCTATCCGGCAGATGTTCGGACCGACGAGCACAGCGACGGCGTCGTCCTGGTGGAGTACCCCTCGGGGGGTGGACCAGCGACCCTGGCGCTCGAGCCCGGTCCAGACCGACTGTCGGCGCTCTGGACCCTCGGCCGCAGGCAGGCACTGATTGCGATGCGGCGCCTGCCCAACGCCATCGTGCGATGTGTCGAGCCCGGCCTGCCCGACCTGACCGCTCGATTCCAGGTGGAGGGTGGAATCTCCCCGCAGGCGGTGGCTGTTCTGGTTGGAGGCTCCCGATCTGGCGGCACACCGGAGATCGAGCAGGCACTTCGGGACGCGGGAATGGCGACGCTGGTGCCGATGCTCGAAGGCGCAGATTTCACCGCCCGTCGGCGGGGGCTGCGCCGGTGGGTGGACTGGCTCGGCAGGCGATCCGACGTGGACCCCCTGCGCATCGTGCTGGTCGGTCACGGCCGCGGGGCCTCGCTTGCGGCTCGACATGCCGCGTCCTTTGGCGATCCGGTGGCAGCACTGGTGCTGCTCTCGCCCCCTGCCACCTCCGGCCGAGTGCAGATGCAGGCGCGAATTCGCGACGCATTGGAGGGCACGGACCCATCCCAGGCACTGGATGCGTGGGATACCTATGTGAAGTACGCCAGTCAAGGTGTTCACAGGGAGGCGCTTGAAGTGGCCGCCACGGCGTGGGTCCAGGCGAGTCCGTTTGACGCCGATGTGGATCATCGCGTCGCCCTGTCCCAGGCAATCGAAGCCTCCCTGAATGCAGACTGGCTGGAACACATGGGGTACGACCCGCGTGTTGGGTTCTCGCGCATTCGAGGCATCCCCGTGCTGGCGATCACAGGGAACCAGAACCCCAGATTCGACGGGCCGGCCCATCTGGCGATGCTTGAGGCTGTGGCGCGGGAGCGGGGCATCGAATTGGACACCCGCATTCTGGCAGGTCTGGACCATGATCTTCAATCGGCCGGCCCCCACCACGACGGCGCCGCCGCCACCGCAGTAGTCCAGTGGCTTGGTGAGCAGATTCGCCTGAACGAATCGAGCGAGATGGTGCCATGAGCTTTGGACTGTCCCGTGGCCGCGCCTTGGATATCTCGGGATACGGTCTCGAGGTATCCGATCTTGGAACATCGGCAGGGCAGTCGGTGGACCCTCGTATGTGGTTCGGAGTGCCAGGCCGACCGCTCGAGTTGGAAGTCGGGTCTGGAAAGGGAACCTTCCTCGTTCAGCAAGCCGCGCTTCAGCCGGACCGGAACTTCCTGGGCGTCGAGTGGTCGGGCGAGTTCTTCCGTTATGCGGCCGACCGGGCGCGCCGACATGATCTCGAGGGCGTGCGTTTACTCCGAGGCGATGCGTCCGAGTTTCTGCGTTTCACATGCGCGTCGGGTGTGGCTGAAGTGATTCACCTGTACTTCACCGATCCATGGCCGAAGAAGAGGCACTTCAAGCGTCGGTTCATCCAGGATGCGACCATGTCCGCCATGCATCGCGTTCTCAAGCCCGGTGGCCGGGTGCATATGGTGACCGATCATGAAGCGCTCTGGACGTGGTACGAGGACCACGCTGCCAGGCACGAGCACCTCTATGAGCGGGCCGTGTTTCTGCCTCCCGACTCCGCCGGAGACGGCGAAGTCGTCGGAACCAACTTCGAGCGAAAGTATCGGCGCGAGGGGCGACCCTTTCACGCGATGACGCTCCGGCGAATCGCAAGTGGGGAGGCTGAGAATGCATCGTGAGGGCTGTGATCCGGACCATGTACAGCCAGAGGATGTGCTCTGCGACTTCTGCGGCGATGCGGCCTGGTCGAAAGGCCGTCCGTGCGTTGAAGGGCATCGAGGAAGTCTGATCTGCGGACGCTGCCTGAGCGAAGCCTACGCCGAGGTCGTTCTGTCAGCCCAGAACCTGCCGCCAGCGGAATGCACGTTGTGCCTGGAACGCCGGAACGAGCCGGCATGGCGCGGCAGCCGGGTTGACGCAGCTGCGTGCCGCCGATGCGTCAAGCAATCCGCGGGCGTGCTTCACAAGTCACGCGATTGGGAATGGGTCAAGCCGACGAACCCATGAGTGATCGCGGTTTCTGGACGTGCCACGTCACCGGAACCACCAACGTGAAAGTCGCGCCAGTCCCTGCCCGCGTGGGTTCAAGTTGCAACTCGGATTGAAGCATCTCAGCCAGTTCCCGGCAGATTGCCAGCCCCAGCCCAGTTCCCGAGTGTTCTCTCGTGTGGCTTGCGTCGACCTGTCGGAACTTCTCGAAGATGACGTCCTGCAGGTCTTCGGGAATACCTGGTCCCGTGTCCGACACGGAGAGCGCGACCGCGACTGTGTGACCATCCTCGACGCGCTTGGTGGCCGATATGGTGACCACGCCCGATGAAGGCGTGAACTTGATGGCGTTCGACAGCAGGTTGTAGAGAATCTGCTGAATCTTGCCCGGGTCGGTTTCGACGGTCGGTAGTCCGTCGTCGATGGAAGTCCTGATATCGATGCGCTTGCTGCCCGCCTGCGGCGACATGATGCCGGCGATGCCCTCGACAAGGTCGAGAATACTGGTTGGTTCGACGGCGACTTCCATTCGGCCAGCTTCAATCTTTGCCATGTTCAGCAGTTCATTGATCATCTCGAGCAGCGAGCTCCCGCTCGTCACAATGTTT
>CAZSSV010000021.1:0-16732 GCA_964609425.1 uncultured Isosphaeraceae bacterium
CTCCGGTGCCGCCCCCTCCAGAAACGCCCCCGGCGGCGCCCGACGTGCCCACCGCCCCGAACCCGGAAACGACCACGGAACCAGATCCGGAGTCGAACTCGGACACGGCCCCCGAAGCAGAAAGCCCGCCCGAGGCCGTTGATTCGGCTGAAGCCGAGGCCGAGCGTCTAGAGGAATCCGAAGTGGACCTGGCCGAGCAAGCCGAAGCTGCAGACGCCGAGGAGATGGCTGAGGAAGTCCTCGCGGAAGAAGAAGCCTCCCAGGAAACGCCACGAGCACCGGTCGTCTGGAGTTCCGACGGCATCCGCGCCGACCGTCGCCCGGTCAAGGACGAACCGGTCGTGCTTGCGTTCAAGGACGTCCAATTGGAAGAACTCATCGAGTTCATCGCGCTTGAGACGGGGAAGATCGTGATGCCCATCGACCTTCCGCAGACTCCAGGTGGAGCCCGCGGGGGCTACAACATCGTGGCCGACCACCCGATGTCCCGAACCGAAGCCCTGGACTTCATCTTCACGTACCTGCGAATGCAGGGCATCGGCATCATCGAGCGGCCCCGCGTCATCTTCATCGGCGAGATGGACAACATGGTGTTGCAACTCGGAGAGATCGAAGTCGTGTCCGCGGACACATCGGTGGCAGACCGAACCGATCGCGGCGGACTCATCTTCAAGATCTTTCAGATCAGGAACACCGACGCAGCACAGATCAAGGACGGTCTGACCGGGTTCTTCCCTGAGGACTGGGCCATCATCAGCGAGGACGATCTGTCCAATCAGATCATGGTGCTCGGGGATGTCGGTCTGTGCCAACAGGTCGAACAGATCATCGAGGACATCGACCGAAAGTGGCTCCAGCCGGTCATTCGCACTTTCAGACTTCGCTACGCAGATGCGCGTGAGATTGAGACGAACGTCCTGGAGCTTTTCGAGCAGGCCGGCGGGTCCAGTTCGTCCACCAACCGCACGCAGAACCGAAGCAATCGCAATCAGCAGAACCGAAGCAACCGATCATCCGGCGCCACGACCACCTCTACCGAGGGCATCCCGGAAGCCGAGCTTCGACTGACCGTGAACGAACAGCAGAACACGGTGACCGTGCAGGGTGAACAGAAGACGGTCGATGAGATCTCGATGCTCATTGAGACGCAGTGGGATCTGCCCCGTCCGGAAGGCACATCCCGCCTCTTCATTCTGAAGTACACAGACCCGATCAAAGTGACAGAACTGCTGACGGCCGTGCTGGGCGGAGGCTCGTCCAGTTCTTCCGGCTCCAGCAACAGGCGGTCGGGCCAGACCCAGCGGTCGGACGCCACGGCTGGCATCGCCGGCGTCTATCAGTTTGAGGCCTTCCCAGATCGCAATGCCCTTCTGGTTCTTGCAAAGACGGAACAAAGCTTCTCATTCATCCAGAGCGTCATCGAGGAGATCGACCAACCCTCTGACGCCGGGCTTCCAGAGATCATCCCACTGAAGTATGCAGATGCAGTGGCGTTGACCGAGGAGATCAACATTCTGCTGGCCAAGGCCGGCGGACGCGTCTCCCTGCCGCGACCGGAGACGGGCCTCACGGCCGAAGGGTTCTCCACAAGCGGAGACGGTCTCAACGTATCGGGCCCCGATACGTCGGGCGCGTCCGCTGACCTTCAATTCCCGTGGGGCAACTCGGGCGACTCGGACGATCAGGCTCCGGAGTCCTCACTCATTGGCAAGGTCCGGGTGGTTCCAATCATTCGGCAGAACGCGCTGGCCATTTTGGCGCCGGCCGCCTACCGCGAGCCGATGCGGAAACTCATCGAAGCATTCGACCAGCCACGGCGGCAGGTCATGCTCTCGGCCACCATCGTTGAAGTTGACTTGGGCGACGCCCTCAACCTGGGCATGCGCGTCGGTACCGGATGGCAGCCCGACACCGGGGCGCTTGTGGCCGGTTCGGTTGACCTGACCATGGGGTCCATCGACTTCATCACCAACCTGCTTGACGGATCACAGACCAATACCCTGACGCTCGGCCCATTTGACATCAATGTCATCATCGAGGCCCTCAACTCCATCACAAACACCCGGGTCATTCAGGAGCCGCGTGTCTTTACAGCGGACAATGAGGAAGCCGTGTTCTTCGCCGGCCAGGAGTACCCAATCGCGACGGGCTCGGTCGAAGCATCGACGGGCCTGCAGAACCTCACGACGACCATCGAGTACAAGAACGTCGGCGTCTTTCTGAATGTCCGCCCCCGCATCACGGAGGAAGGCGCCGTCGATCTGGCCGTCAGCCTGGAACTCTCTCAGGCAAAGGGGGCGGTCAATGTCGGAAACACGCAGAGCGAGATCTTCGACCGCAAGCAGGTGACGACCCATGCCATTCTGCTCGACGGGCAGACCATTGTGCTGGGCGGGCTGCTTCGGGAGTTGGAGCAGATCAAGCGGGATCGGATTCCCCTGCTGGCGGACATTCCGATCATCGGTCAACTCTTCGAGTTCAACGACGAGAAGTTGGAGCGGACCGAGTTGATCGCCTTCATCACCCCGACGGTCGTGCACCGCCCCGTGGACAACTACGACAACTACAACCTTGAGGATCTTGGCCGCCTTCAGTCGGTCGCCCGGCCCCTGGCCGAGCAGATCGCCGAGGGTGAGAAGATCATCAACCTCAACGTCCACGAGCGGCTCGGCCGGCATGCGCCACCTGCCGGAGGCGGCCGCGTTCTACTCCCGAGTGAGGAGGCGGTCCAAGACGAGATCGATGCCTACCAGCCCGAACTCATTGAGTTGACGCCCCGCGGAAACACCACCCCGTGACTGCCGGGCGATCCATTCTGGTGGCCATGGCCGCCCTTGTGGCTGTCGCAGGGTGCGAGCAGTCCAAGTGGCCCAAGCGAACGCGATTGACCCAGTCGCAGGCCGATGCCCTCAACGAGATCGCCGCCCGTCAACAACGCGTCGATGACGCGACTCGCGGCGCGTTCCAGGGAGAGGCATGGACACTGGGCGCGATCCCATGGAATGCCACAATCCTTCCAATTGCAAGCCCTGACGGCAGATGGATTGCCACGAGCGCGGGCGCACCTCCGAGCAATGCAGCGCAGATGGCCCTCCCTGGAGCCGTCCCTCCGGAAGGTGCTCGCATTGAGATCTGGGAGATTCTGCCCGGATTCGGCGGCATGCGATTGCAATCGACCATGGAGCAGCCACTGGTCCTGACCGATGCAGCCGACAAGGAAGGTTTCCTCGTCGAATCGCCACGGTTGGATGGCAGTCGCTGGATTGCGAAGATCGACTGGCGATCCGGCGATCTGACCTGGCTCGTCAGAGATGACCAGGTCAATACGATGCCGACGCTCGGCCCCCGAGGCCGATTGGCCTGGTCCACACGATCCAGAGACGCCGTCTTGTTCTCTCTGGCGTTCCGATTCGCGGACGGACGGGAGTTTGTGCTTCCCGCTGATGACGAAGACTGGCTCTTCCCAGCGTGGAGCCAGCGCAACACGCGGCTCTCGGTGTGGCGGCTGGATGAGAATGGCATCCTGTCGCTCATTTCGATTGACGGCGATTCACCCTCGACCATTGGAAGCGACCCGCGGCAAGTGTTGGTCATGGTCGGGGCGACCCGTTGGGACGCCGCGACCGCCACTGCCAACAGAAGCGCTGTTCAGGGCCTCTCTGGACCCCCCATCGAACAGATCGCGTTCTATCACCCGACCGAGCAACGAATCAACGTGTGGATGCCTACTGGCATCAACGCTGATCGCCTCGTCTCACTGGCGCCAGGTTCGATCGATGCGATCCACGACGACCGTGGCGACTTCCTGCTCACCATGCCCAAGGGGCTCCATTGGCAGAGCCGGTCGGACCTTCGCAACGTCGTACGGGTCGACCACGCGCCCGTCTTCGCCCGCTCGACCGTTGACCCCATGCGGCCATTCATCCTGCTCGACCCCGGGGCAGAGACGGTGCGTCTGCGGGCGATGCGGCCTCGCCGCCACACAGCGGAAGCGCCGCAGACCTCCGACCGCGGAGAGTAAGCGCCGCTAGCCCTCCTGCTCGATCTGCAGATACGTCTGCGGGCGATAGAAGAACCCGACCGGAACGAACAGGATCGCGGTGCCGAGCATGACCCACGTGAAGAACCAGAAGTAGGACGCGCCCTGCATGGTCGTTGCCCCCCCCACGTCCCATCGCACATCAAATCCAAAGACGCCGGGTGGTGTTTCCGCCTCCGTTTCATCGTCGCCGCTCCTGCCCAATTCGGCCATACGCCACTCAATCCAGGTCTCTTCAGGATGGGCCCACGACAGAAGGTCGCCGCCCGTGCCGGAAGCCGCCTTCTCGAGGTCGTTCGTATGGGTGGAGGTGACGGTGATCTCTGCCCGGATGTCATAGGCACTTTGCCAGAGCGCATCCGGACCATTGCTCGTCACAATGAACTCGTTCTGACTCACCAACAGGTAGCGCAGCGGGTTGCCCCAGGGATCAATCAGGGAGGCGACGATCGCCTCGCCCGCCTCCGTGGTCGGCAGCCGACCGTCCGACTCCCACGCCTTCCCGATGCGGTCGATTCCTGTCTCGATCGCATCCGCCTAACCGGATACGAAGCCCGACCTGGCCCCATCCGGCGCGAAACCGAGTTAGATGTCATCCTCGGAGCCGAGCACGCCGTCAATACCCGCGAGTGAGAGTGCAATGGATTCGCCCGGCATCGACTCGTAACTCACGCCAGACTCCCTGGCCGCCTCAGCGCGAGCATCCTCGCCCAGGTCGTCCTGAACCATGGAGACTGCAAGCGTCTTTGCGTCCGCCGCCTTGGACTCGACGAAGATCACCTTGTTCACGACCGCCGTGAAGACGTTGCCGAGCGAGACGCTCATCAGGAAGATTGCCATGATGACCGACTTCATGGCACGCGGCGCCTGCGTGTACGAGAATTCCAGACACGTAATGGACACCATGACTTCAGAGGCCGTCAGTATGGCGTAGGCCGCAATCTGCCAGCCGATGCTGGGGCTCTCGCCGCCGTCGACAGCCTGCTGCAGCAGCGCCACCATGGCGAACCCGGGAACCATGACGAACAGACCGATGGCGATTTTGCGAATCGGGGTCAACGTGAAGACGCGATTGATGGCCGGGTAGATCAGGAACGAGAATGTCGGGATCAGGATCAGAATCATGATCGGGTTGACCATCTGGATCTGCGACGGCAACCACTCAATACCAAGGAAGTGCCGGTCCAGATCGCGTGCCTGCAGCACCCAGGACGATCCGGTCTGATCAAAGAGGGCCCAGAACACCGCAACGAACAGATAGATGATTCCCAGCTTCAGAATTGATGCGATGCCCCGCCAGCTGAAGGTCTCCCGGAACCACGTCGCCCCTCCCGCCGGAACATGGATGAACTTGTTCCGGCCAGCCCAGAACATGATGGTCGCGATGACCATGAGAACGCCCGGCACACCGAAGGCCAAGTGCGGCCCGTACCACTCGAGAAACCAGGGCGTCATCATCGTCGAGAGAAATGCACCGGTGTTGATGGCAAAGTAGAACCACCCGAAGACCTTTGAGATGAGGTGGCTGTTTCGCTCGCCAAACTGATCTCCCACATGCGCCGACACACACGGTTTGATTCCGCCTGCTCCAAGTGAAATCAGGCCAAGCCCAACAAAGAGCATCACCGCCGGGTCGATTGTTTCACCCAGGCCCATCAGCGCCAAGACGCCGTGCCCAAGGCAATACACGATGCTCAACGTGATAATCGTCATGTACTTCCCGAACAGGATGTCACTAAGCAACGCCCCCAGGATCGGTGTGAAGTACACGGCCGTCGTGAACCAATGGAAATTCGCGATGGCCTCCGGCTCGGGCATGGCCTCGGTACCCGTAGCGCCCGGAAGGAGGAACAGATAGGTCGTCATGAAAATGACGAGGATGCCTTTCATGCCGTAGAAACTGAACCGCTCTGCAGCTTCGTTTCCGATGATGTAGGGAATGCCAGATGGCATTCCTGGCGATGCGATCGGCGCCGTTCGATACTTGTGCCCGAGCGCCGGCTTTTCGACGCCGTTGGAAATGCTTGTCATCGAGCATCCTCGTGTTGAAGTTCCGTACTGCGGACGAATCGCAGGTTTCGGCGATCCTTGACAACCCCGGGAAAGGCAATCACGCGGTTGTGCATGCAGACGTAGACGCCGGGATCGAGTAGCTGCACCGCCATCAACGCCTCGGTCAGGTTCTGCTTGGCATCCGTCGTCCTGAGAATCCATGGCGTCATCGCGCCGGTGAGCACCACCGGTACAGGCAGGGCAGGCTCAGCCGCGAGCGCTTCGCCAGTAGCCGGCAATCGGTCCGTTCCATGCACGACGATGACCCCGGCGGATGCTTCGGAAGCCTCACGGACGGCCTGCACGATCAGGTCGTGATCCTCTTGCGTCATGTCCAGGCTGTCCTTATTCATCACCTCCCTGCGGTGCAAGTGCACACCTTCGAGGTGAAGTTCGGACAGCACAACATCCAGCACACTCACGTCGTTTCGCAGCACGCCGTTGAGTGGGTCGTACGTCTTTTCGATCGTGCCACCGGTTGACAGCAGCGCGATCTCCAGTGGGGCTGGTCGCAGGCGCTTCGACATGATCAGTCGGATTCCCCCTGGTCGAGTTCCACAAGCAGCGTCCGTGGACGAAGGCACAAGGTGTCATTGCACGCCTGCCATGAGACGGCCAGCGAAGCCGGCACGTCGCCGCCCTCCGCATGCACGCGAATCGGTACCACCGCGGTCCGCTCAAGCACTTGAAGGGAACCACCCGGCCCATCAAACGTGCTCCCGTCCGGCCAGGCCACGTCCACCGTAACACCCGGCGTTCTGCTCTCGATCCTGACCGGCATCACACCCAACCCACCAGGAAGCGCCACGTGCCATGGGGGTGTGATGTCAAACACGATGTGCCACGCGCCGTCTGCCTCACCGACTCTCTCAGCCCGGACCGTGACCGGTCCCGTGGGGACCCCGGCACTCCCAAACCTGCCGGGCGCAGCTGCCCGAAGATGGTGTAGGGCCGCAACGGCCTGCGCCGCAGCACGGGGCGCGCGGTTGAGGGTCTGGGCAACGGGCTTGAGTGTGGCTTCGGCGGCGTCGAGCCACAGTTGATCCCCGGTGGCTTCGTAGAGCCGTCGTTGATTGTCGAGCATGACCGATGTCCCACTCGGCACGGCGCCGTCATACAGAGACCGACCACGCACAAACAGGTTGGGGTCACCAGCCGGAGCATCATGCCAGCCGCCATCAGGATCGAAGAAGATCTCGGCGGCCTGTGCCGCCAATTGCTCGGCCCACGCAAGGTCGGCCGGGTCATCCGTCGCTCGATGGAGCCGAAGGAGCCCCCGGATCAGGAACGCGTAGTCTTCCAGAAAGCCGGGGATGTTGGACACGCGACCCTGCCTGGCCGTTCTCCGCAGTCCGCCATCAGCGTCCCACATGTTCGCCTTGATCCAATCGACGGCTCGCCGCGCGGCATCAAGGTGCCGCTGGGACTTCAGCACCCGACCGGCATCGGCCAGACCACCAATCATCAGCCCATTCCACCCGACAAGGATTTTGTCGTCAGTGGCGGGCTGGTCACGCCCGTCACGCCTTTCAAGCAGCGCCGCATTGATCCTGGTCAGGCGGTCATGAAACTCCGGAATGGTCAGATCGAACGATTCGGCCAGCTCACGCGGGTGCGCCGGCAGGTACAGCACGTTGGATGCAGGCTCGCCGGGGTGATGGGGATCTCGAAAGTTCGTCCCCTGATCAAGGCCGTAGACGGCCAACGCCAGATCGGCCCAGTCGGACGGAAACTTGGCCGCCTCGATGACGTCGCGAATCTGTTGCGGCGTCCAGAGGTAGGACTCTCCCTCCCGGGCATTCGACTCCGCGTCCTGCGCCGACCAGAAGGCGCCCGTGTCGTCCACCATCTCTCGAAGTACGTAGTCCAGTGTCTCGGCGACGACCGCAGCGTAGTAGCCGTCGCCCGTTCGATCGAAGGCCTCCGCATAGACCGATGCGAGCATCCCATTGTCGTACAGCATCTTCTCAAAGTGTGGCACAAGCCACTTGCCGTCTGTGCTGTATCTGTGGAAGCCGCCACCCACCTGGTCATACATGCCGCCCATGGCCATGCGGTCGAGTGTGTGCCGAAGGGAGTCCTGCACATCGGGTCGGTCCCAAGCGGTCTCGAGAAGCAGATCCAGATGCACCGGCATCGGAAACTTCGGCGCATCGCCGTACCCGGCGTCCTGTGGGTCGTAACTCGCCATCAATTGTGCGATCGCGGCGTCAACCACGCCGGCGTCCAACGCCACGATCTCGGACTCCGCCGCCAATCGGCGGCCCACCGCCTCGCCGACCCGCGCTGCTTGCTCCTGCATTTCAGGGCGCCGCAGTTCCCACGCCTGATGAATGGCGTTCAGCAGCGTCATGAAGCCTGGCCGCTCGCCTTGATCCTCGGGCGGAAAGTACGTCCCACCAAAGAACGGCATGAGCGTGTCGGGATCCAGCCAGACCGAAAGTGGCCACCCGCCGTGGCGGGTCATGATCTGCACCGCCGCCATGTAGACGTCATCCACGTCCGGCCGCTCTTCGCGATCGACCTTGACCGGGATGTAGTACGCATTCAGGAGTGCTGCCACCTCCGGGTTCTCAAACGACTGCCGCTCCATCACATGGCACCAGTAGCACGTCGAGTAGCCGATGCTCAGGAAGATCGGCTTATCCTCGCGGCGGGCGGCCTCGAATGCTTCGTCACCCCAGGGATACCACTGGACTGGATTATGGGCGTGCTGGAGCAGATACGGACTGGTCTCACTGGCCAGGCGGTTGGCGGGATAGCGGGGCGCGTCTGGTGTGGGCTCGCTGGGCATGGCTGGTGTTGCGGCCAGGAAAAGGGCCGCCACCATTGCTGCGACGGCCTTGGGGAAGTCCATGGTCGGCATGTCGGGGACTATATCAGCCCCCCACCTCCCATCCGACCTCAGCGGCCTGGCCTCTGAAAGGCCCAATCCTCGATTCCCAACAACCAGCGACCCGATACACGTGCACATGATCCTCTCGAATGCCATCCCGACGGCCGCCTCCAGCGGCGACCTCATTGGCGCGTTCATCGTTCTCGGGGTCGGCATCATTCTTTGGGCGGCCGGAGGATGGATCCTTCGGCCAGCCGTCGGGGCGCTCGGACTGGGGCTCGGTGGCCTCGGCGGATTCCTCATCTGGATTGAGACGGGTATCGGCCCGGTCTGGGCCACTCCGTTGATCGGTGGAATCGTCGCAGCCTGCGTGGCCCTGCTCGCCTACAGACTGCTCGCCGGCCTCATGCTGGCCCTGTCGCTCGCCCTGCTTGGCTCAACGGTGGCGTGGACCGTGCTCTCGCTCAGCGAGCCGGATGTGCCGCCTGTCCCTGTATCCGTCGTGTTTGGCCTGCCCCACACGTCGCCGGACTCCACACCGCCACCCCCAGGCATCCCGTCGATGCAACACACCACACTCACGATGCCGCTGGAGATTGCTGAGCACCAACGTCTTGCGCCCATCCGCGCCGCGTGGGCGGGCTTGCCAGCAGACCCCCGGCTCGCTGTGCTTCTCATGGGTGGTGGTGGCCTGCTCCTGGGCCTTGTGATCTCGACGCTTTTCAGTCGAACCGGCGCCATCATGCTGACGGCCGTTGCCGGCGGCGGGCTGATCTTGGCGGGACTGCCTCGACTGCTGACGCATCTGGATCTCGCGCCCGAGTGGCTCGCCGCCGAGCCCGCCGGCGGAACCGTGACCCTGGCATGGCTGGGCGTCTCAGCAATGGGGCTGGCGGTGCAGGCCATGACCAGGCCTAACCGGGCGTCTGATCAGGGACGCGCCTGATCCACGCTGCTGGCCGAGGTCCGTAACGCCTCGGTGGTGAGCACCGCATCGTCGGCCTGGTCCATGATGGACCCAAGCAGCAGCGGCAGACAGACCAGCAGCACGGCGCACGCCATGGCGGCCATCCTCGGCCCTTCACACAGTCCGCTTTCGACCGCACCTCGGGTGCTCGAGCGTGTGCCGGTCAAGGGGAGCGCCACGAGCCGCAGGTAGTACCAGGCGCTGATGGCGCTGTTGATGCCCGCAATGATGACGAGCACCAGGTGCCCGGAAGCCACGCCGGCAATGAAGAGCAGCAACTTGCCCCAGAAGCCAATGAGCGGCGGGAAGCCCAGGAGTGATCCAGCCGAGATGGCCATGGCCCAAGCCAGCCCCGGATGCTTCTCTCTCAATCCTGCAAGGTCCTCGACCGACTCAACCTCGTGATCGCCCGCGCGGAGGCTCGCAAGCACGGCAAAGGTCGCCGTGTTGCCCAGGCCATACGCGAGCAGATAGACCAGTACCGCTGCAAACCCCGCCCCGGGCCCGGCAATGATGCCGATGAGAATGTATCCGCTGTGTGAAATCGAACTGTACGCCAGCATGCGCTTGACGTTCGACTGAAGCAATGCCCCGATGTTTCCGAGGGTCATCGTAAGCACGGCCATCAGCCAGAGCGTGACCAACACCGCCGGAGGAAGCGAGCCGCCATCCTCCATCCACCCGGTGAGTGACAACAGCAGCATCAGCGCCAGGGCGCCAGACGCCTTGGGAACGAATCCAAGAAACGCAGTCACCTGCGCAGCAGCGCCTTCGTAGACATCCGGGGCGTACAGATGCATGGGAACCGCAGCGAGTTTGAACCCGACCCCGAGAATCGACAGCAGGAGTCCAAGAACCGCGAGCGATCCGATTGATCCTGTGTCTGACGCTCGATCCGCAAGTACGGCCTGCATGTCGCTGAGGACCATCGTCCCTGTCGCGCCATACAGCAATGCAAACCCAAACAGAAACATGGCCGCCGACACGGCACCCAGATAGAAGTACTTCATCGCTGCTTCCTGGGCGCGGCGATCATTGCGACTCATGGCAACCATCACATACGTGGGGAGCGATGTCAGCTCGAGTGCGAGAAAGAGCCAGATGAGATCAGGCGCTGTGCATGTCAGCATCAGCCCGGCGAGGCTCAGCAGGAAGAACACGTAGTACTCTCCCCGTGAGGCCCGCAACGGGTCGAACTTGGTCCGGCCCGACGCGACAGCCGCCTCGTAGGCGCGGTCTACGAATCCTGCCTGCACCAGCACAAGCACCAGCCCGACAACGACCGTGATCGGGATGACCGCCAGACCCAGCCAGGGAAGCGGAACGGCCCCCGCCCCGGTGGCGGCCTCAATCGAGCCGGGAACATAGATGAAGACTGACGCAGCCAAGGCGACCAGCAACGTGACGACCACTGCAGCCGGAAGGAGCCGTCGAACGCCGACGCTTCTGGACACACCCAGGATCGCGCAGCTGACCGCACCGGCCAGCAGAATCAGTTCCGGAATGAGCAGCCACAGCCGATCGGTCATGGAGTCGCTCCCTGCAGCGTGGCGGCGTCCAGAACCCCCGTCACAACATCCGGATACGCGGCCAGCGTGTCCGCAATGGCACCGTCCATGGCATGGATCGCCAGGTCCGGCTGCACACCGAGCACAATGCACGCGATCGCCAGCGGCGTCAGCACCACAATCTCACGGGCAGTGAGGTCGCTTGGCAAGTCGCACTGATGGCCCGCCGGCTCTCGAAGCGACCCGAACACGACCTTCCCCACCATGATGAGCAGGTACATCGCCGCAAAGATCATTCCCAGTGCTGCGATGGCCGCAAACCAAGGCCCCAGCACGCCCGGATAGGCGCCAGTACCGCCTGCGGCAAACGTACCGATGAGGCAGAGGAATTCGCTCACGAACCCATTGAGGCCCGGAAGCCCTACCGACGCGAGGACGAAGAACACCATGAAGAAGGACCACACCGGCATCTTGGATGCCAGCCCCCCCACCTGTCCCATGTCACGGGTGTGGTACCGCTCGTACATCATGCCGATCAGGAAGAAGAGCGCGCCCGTGGAGAGTCCGTGGTTGATCATGTACAGGACCGATCCCTGCAGCCCCAGTGGATTCAGCGCGAGCAGTCCAAGTACGCAAAAGCCCAGGTGACTCACGGAGGAGTAGGCCACCAGTTTCTTGACATCGGTCTGTACCCAGCAGATCAACGCCCCGTAGAGAATGCCGACGATAGAGAGGACCGCGAGAAGCGGCGCCCATTCGACAACTGCTGCCGGAACCATCGGAAGCACGAAACGGTACAGGCCGTACGTTCCGAGTTTCAGAAGCACACCGGCAAGAAGCACCGAACCGGCCGTCGGCGCTTCTGTGTGCGCCAGCGGGAGCCACGTGTGAACTGGGAACAACGGGATCTTCACAGCGAATCCGGACATCAGCGCGAGCAGCACCCACGCCTGCTCCAAGCTCGTCAAACCTGTTGCTGAGAACTCGGCCAGTTCTGGAATCGAGAATGACCACCCACCCGACGCGACGGCGTGCTGCCACACGACGTACAGGAGACCTGCCAGCGCGATCAGCGAGCCGAGAAAGGTATAGATGAAGAACTTGAGACTTGCCCACGCACGGTTGCTGCTGCCATAGATGGCGATCAGGAAGTACATCGGCACGAGGGTGAACTCGAAACAGATGTAGAAGACCAGCAGATCTCTGGCAAGGAATACCCCGATCATCGCCGTCGAGAGTACGAGCATCCATCCGTAGTACTCACGCAGCCGGTTGGTGACGGCGCTCCAAGACCCGAGCACTGCCAGCGGCATGAGCAGCGCTGTGAGCAGGATCAACATGAGCGAGACCGAATCGGCACCCAGCGTCAACGAAACGCCGATCGCAGGCAGCACGTCGGTCTGGAACTCAAGCCCCCAGCCACCTGTCCCCCATCCGCCGAAACTCGTCGCCGCGGCAATCGCGATGCCCAAACCCGCGAGCGTCGCTATCAGTGCGATGCCGCGTGCAGCGCGTGCAGGCGTCAGCATGACGGCCAACGCGCCAGCCAGTGGAACCACCATGAGAAGGACGCCCAACATCAGGCCTGCCCTCCCAACCATCCGATTTGCATGAAGAGCGCCATCAGCAGCAGAATGATCGCGGCACCGCCCACCATCACGATGGCCATCGCCTGCACAGCACCAGACTGCAGGGGCTGAAGGCTGCGAGCAACACCGCGCGGAATACGGGCGATGCCGTCAACCAGAAGTCCGTCGATGATGAACCGGTCGATGGCGTACAAAACGTGCCCGAGAATCCACAGCGGTGCCCGGACGATGGCGTGATACACCTCATCGACGTACCACTTCCGCTCCATGGCGCGGGGCAACCACCCGATCCAACCGCGGGCCAGGAGCCACCCCTTCAATGCGTCGGCCTGATCGCGCCGCCACACATGCAACCACGCTGCCAGCAGCAGGCCGATCATGCCGACCGTGCCGGAAATCCAGTACATCGCCACGTGCGGATCAGCACCGAAAATCGTCGGGTGCGCGTCTCCATGCGGCGCCTTGTGCCCGTCGGCGGCGTGGAACCCGGGAATGCCGTTTCGCGCCGTCGAATCGTGCACCATGTCCGCAATCCAACCGCCAGCGAGATGCTCATCGGCCTGATTGGACATGAAGTACGGGACAGCCGCGACCAGCGCGCCAATCGCGATGAGGACCAGCACTCCATTGATCGCCAGTTTCGGCGCGTGCGGATGGAAAGTACCACCGTGCGCATCGTCACCGTGCCCGTCATCGCCGTGAAGTTCGTCACCGGGTTCATAGGCAACCGGGCCGGCACACACCCTGAACCACACCCGGAAGGTGTAGTAGGCGGTCAACCCGGCCGTCACAATGGCGATCCACCCCAGCACCTCGAACCCAGGACCCTGAGTGACGAATGCCTCGGCCAGGATCGCGTCCTTCGAGAAGTAGCCTGACGTGAAGGGGAAGCCCGCGAGGCAAAGGCAGCCCACGAACATGGTCCACGCCGTGATGCGCCATCCCCGCAAGTGCCTCAACCCGGAGAGATGTCGAAGGTCGAGCTGCCCGGCGAAACCGTGCATGATGGCACCGCACGTGAGGAACAACACCGCTTTGAAGAACGCATGCGTGAACACGTGGTAGGCGGCACCGTATGTCGTCAGGACACCCAACCCCAGAAACATGTACCCCAACTGCGACACCGTCGAGTACGCCATGATCCGCTTGATGTCGTACTGAGCCATGCCGATCGTCGCCGCCAGGAGCGCCGTCAGCCCGCCCACCCAGGCCACAACGTGCAGAGACACCGGCTCGAGCAGGAACAGTGGATAGGTCCGGGCCACCAGATAGATGCCCGCTGTCACCATGGTCGCGGCATGAATGAGGGCCGACACCGGCGTCGGACCTTCCATGGCGTCGGGCAACCACACGTACAGCGGCAACTGTGCCGACTTGCCGAATGCGGCGAGCATCAGAAGGAAGGGAATCGCCGAGACGGTCCAGCCCTCGAATCCCTGACGCCACTGCTCGTCCTCGAGAACCGTCATCAACTCGTCGTACTGCACCGTTCCGAACGTCGTCCAGATCAGGTACACCGCAAGTGCGAGCCCCAGGTCGCCAATGCGGTTGACGATGAATGCCTTCTTCGCCGCAGCGACGGCCGCGGGTCGCTGGTAGTAGTAGCCGATCAGCCAGTACGAAGCGAAGCCGACGCCCTCCCAGCCGAGGTACAGCATCAGCAGGTTGTCAGACAACACCAGAGCGGCCATGGCGAACAGGAACACACTCACGCCTGCAAAGAAGCGGCTGTATCCCTTGCCCAGGTCGGGTTCCATGTACTCGCTCGCGTAGATCGTGATGAGCGTTCCCAGACCGGTGACGAACATGATCCAGAGCAGGGACAGCGAATCGATGTACAGCGAGAAGTTGGCGGTGAACGACTCGAACCGCCCTTCACCCCAAGTGATGTTCATCCAATCGAGCAGCGGGATCACTTCCCCCGGCGGCTCATAGTTCAGGTACAGAAACACGGAGGTCACGAACGCGCCGGCAAGGCTCGCCGCGGTGATGACCGCCGGAAGCTTCGACTTCACCTTGGCCGCCGCGCACACACCGCAGAGAACCAGCGAAATCAGGGGCAGCAGCAGGATCAACCCCGCCCACGACAGGTTCGACGCAATGATGACATCCGCGGTCGGAACCGCCGGAGCACCCAGCGCGAGTTTCGAAATGGCGAAGGCCGTACCGATCACTCGCGAAGCTCCGTCCACGCTTCGGCATCGAGCGTCGAGCGTCGCCTAAACAGGAGGACGACCAACGCCAGCGCGAGCGCCGCTTCAGCGGCCGCCACCGTGAGAATGAAGATCACGAACACCTGGCCCGAGAAGTCCCAGTACCACTTGCCGAACGCGACCATCGCCACAATCACGGCCTGGAACATCAGTTCGGTGCAGAGAAACATCACGATCAGGTTTCGCCTGGAGAGGAACCCCGCAATGCCTATGGAAAACAGAACGCCGGCGAGCAGCAACGCATGCGCCAGTGAAGCCTGGGTCATCGACTCGGCAGCGACCGTCATCATGAGTCCGGCTCCGACCCGGGAACACCCTCGTCCTGGCCGGCCGCGCGTGCGAGTTCCGCCTCGGCGTGCTCCATCTCCCGCCGCGCCAGCACCACAGCCCCGAACATGGCCATCAGAAGGATGACGCCCGCCAGTTCCAGGCTCGCCGGGAAGGACGCTACCAGCAGCCAGCCGACGTGAGACGTGTTCGCCGGAGGGGTCAGCGGCACGGTGACCGCTGCGCCCTCGGAGTCCACGCCCTGGTACCGAATCTGGTCACCATCGATGCCAATGCCATCGGCCAGGTCGCTGGCCGACAGCGACACGCCCACGCGGTCCGCCTGTCGCTGCACCTGAGCCGGGAGCGATCGCAGCAGCGCCGCGTCCGCCTGCACGCGTTCCTGCACGCCCGCTGCCGTCGGCAGATCCCCCAGGCCGGTGAAGGTCGCAGAAACGACCGTCGCCATGACGATCGCCGCAACCACCACCGCTGCAATGGGGTCGCGCGGCGACCGGTCGTACTTTGGGATCTCTCCAGTGTGGCTCGCATCTGATGCCTGCTGGGAGAGCATGAGAACAAACATGTACGTAATCAGAATGGCCCCGGCGTAGACGATCACGAGCGCAAATGCGATGAAGAACGCTTCGAGCATCACCAAGACGCCGCAGACGCTCATGATGACCAGCACGAAGAACAGCGCCGAGTAGACGGGACGCTTCTGGCTGATCATCTGCACCGCTGATGCGATCGCAGTCAGCGCAAAGATGAGGAAGAAGATCGTCTCCGCCGCGTCCCCGACGTCGCCCGGGAGCCCACCGGCCAGGCCGAACAACCAGGCCAAAGCAGCCAATCCGAGAACGCCCCCGCCACCCCGCACGGCCAGACTGCGGCCTGCAAGAACGATCAGCAGCCCGAGCGCCCCGCCGGCTGTTGCGATGTAGGGAAGGATGGGGTCCATCCGGAGCCTTCTGTTGCGGCGAGACTGATCGCCTGTCGCGGCGTGCGCCCTCTGAGTGGACTGCACACCCCGCGGGAAAGACGGGAAGAATAAAGGGGCGGGGGCGTGGCAGCAACCGTGAGAGGCCCGGCCACGGGAACGCCCCGGCCCAAGGTACGATCTCCGCCATGGCCCGCGAAACGTTCCGCCACGTCCCGAATCTGCTGACCATGGCTCGGGGGAGCATGGCCATCATTTTCTTTGTGGCGATCAACCTCTTTCGGTATCCGGCCGAAGGAAGCGGGTGGCTGCTAGCGGCGA